>JAGWYX010000886.1 GCA_018969165.1 Verrucomicrobiota bacterium | reverse complement strand
GACCGGTTCGAGGTTGTTAATGACCGGCAGGTCCAGGTTCAGACCCGCCAACTTGTAGCCGGCCTGCACCCACCAGCCACGGGGCGCAAAGCTGCCCACCACCGGATCGGTGGTGTCCACCCACGTGTACATATACTCACCTTTGACCTCGACATACGGGCTGACATGCAGGGCGGCGTCAAAGACCATACCCGACCATTGCAAGCTCCCTGCAACCGGAGGCGGCAACGTCCCGGGAACGCCGTAGTTGGCCCGCTCACCGGACTCGCCGGAGATACCCAACTCCAGGTCATAGTGAGGTTTGAACGGGATGAACCAGCCGATGCGCCCGCCGGCGCTCGGCGCCGAATTCAAGCTGGGAAAACCAGTGTCCCCATTCAAGGTCAAACCTGTAAATCCCGGGCTGTATACCGTCGTCGGGCCATTGGCGCCATAGACGGCGTACGTGAGCATCTGGCCGCTGTCGGCCACCGGCACCGAACCTCGGAACTGGACCCCCATGCCGCCGCTGGGCAGGATACCCTGCATGTACGGCAGTGGGGCGTCCGGGAACTTGTTCAACCACCCTGCGCTCCGCTCGTTGTAGGTGCCAAGCGGGAGGATCATGTCCCCTGCCACCATCGTCAGGTAATCATTGGCCATGTAGTCCAGCGTGGCAAAGGTCAAGGTCGGAGAACCGGCCGTCGGGGTCGCCGAGGGATACCCGGCCGAACTCAGGAAGGTGTCGAAGCCGACCTCAGCCAGGACATTGTCGTTGGCGCGATAAAGGAAAACCGGCGCAAAATCGGCTAGGCCGAACCCGCCATGGTCGGTGCCGTATTTTCCATATTGCACCTCGGCGTCGCCGACGAGGGTGAAGTTATGCAGCGCGCTCAGGCCGCGGGCGATCGGATGAATCGGCTGCACCTGGGAGGCGGCCTCGACCTTTTGCACGGCGTTGGTGGCCATCTGCTGGGTCTGATCCACCTGCTGCTGCAGTTGCTGGATCTTCTGTTGGTCCTGCTGGTGGGCCTGCTGATCCACCTGGTGCGTCTGCTCCAGGTACTGGACCTTCTCGCTCAGTTGCTGGACCATCTTCTTGAGGGCCTCGAAGTCCTCGTCGCTGACGGCCGCCAGCGAGCGCGCCGGCAGCGCGACGCCCAGCGCGCAACCGGCGCTGAGCATGCCATAAATTAGGGAACGGGTTTTCATGGATAACTAGGTTCGAGAGTTCAATTGCCGCTGTCTTCCTGGAGATACTTGAGGATGATCCGCGCCTGCGACGCCGGCAGGTTGGCGCGCACCCGCATGTGCATCATGATGGTTCGCCACTGCGCCGCCGTCCATTCCGTCGCGTAACGCTCCGGATGGCAGCGGTTGCAGTTGATCGCGTAAAGGTCGGCCCCCGTGAGCTTCTTCTTGGGGGACTTGCTGGCCGTCTTCTTCTCGGTCTTCTTGGCGGGAGGGGCATCCTTGTCAGGCTTGGCATCGGCAGCCAGCACGCCGGTCGTGGACACCGCGCACATCAGCGCGGCTGCCAGGGCCAACCGGCCGGCCCCGCCCAGCCATCGTTGTTGCAATGTATTGCCTCGTTTCATGTCGTTCCTCGAGTTCGGTTGGTTCTTCGCCACCGGGAAGCCGCCGCCGGGCGACTCAGCCGCGGCTCGCTTTCCGGTCATTTGTGTCAGTTCGCATTTTACCGTGCCTCGACCCGGCCCCGTGCCGCTCGGATGGCCAGCAGGACCGGACTCGTTCACTCCACTGCATAACGCAGTGTCTCCTTTATAAGCGACGCTGGGATAAGCCGCTACTTGCCGATTGGCATTTGCTTATTAGGTTTTGGCACCACCCGCGGCGCCGCGACCTCCGGAGGGCACGGCACCCGATGCGGGGCCAGGGAGGCATGATCCGACCTCGCCACACCAATGGGGGCACGGCCTGCCCGCCGCGCCCTTGGCTTATCGAGTCGCTGCGCGAGAGGACGAGAGAAACGGCGTGGGCGCCAGGACCCCGCCGGACAATCGCGGTTTTAGGGACCCAGGGGTCCTAGCCGGGGAGTTGCGACCGCAATGCGGCGCGGTACTCGGTCGGCGGCATCCCGACGTAGCGTTTGAAGACGCTGTTGAAGCGCGGAATGGAACCGAACCCGGCGGCAAAGACGACCTCGGAGATGCGCAGCGAGGGGTCCACCAGCAGGGTTTTGGCCTTCTCGATCCGGACGCGTGCCACGTATTCGGTCAAGGTCATCCCGGTGGCCTTTTTGAATAATTTGCAGAAGTAGAACCGGCTGACACTGAC
>JAGWYX010000885.1 GCA_018969165.1 Verrucomicrobiota bacterium | reverse complement strand
TAATGAGCAGGTTGCCATCCAGGTCGAGGTAGTCGGCCAACTCCGCCAGGTGCGCCGCGGCGCTGATCGACAAGCTGGATTCGATCATGCAGCCGATCATGGTTTGGAGGCCGGCGTGGCGGGCGACCTGCAAGGCATGCAAGGCCCCGGTGATGCCGCCGGTTTTGACCAGCTTGGCGTTGACGCCGTGGAAACACTCCTGACAAAGGGGCACATCGTGATCGGTGTGAAAGGATTCATCGGCGAAGATCGGCAACGGCGAGTGGACTTTCAACCAGCGAAGGTCGGCGGGCAGGGTGGCGGCCGGCATGGGTTGCTCGATGAACTGGACGTGCCCGTCGCCGGCCAGCCACTCGATTTGTTTCAGCGCCTCTTCCTTGGTCGTCCAGGCCTCGTTGGCATCGACGCGAATCCATTTGTCCGGCGCGACGGCGCGGAGGGCGGCCAGGTTTTCCCGGTCGTCCGGGCCGCCCACCTTGAGTTTGAGCACGGGGAAATCGGCGGCGGCTTCGACTTTCTGACGGATGACGTCGGGCTTATCGATGCCGATGCTGAAGGAGGTGACATGCCGTTGTTCGGTGAAGCCAAGGCCGAGATGGTCATAGACCGGCTTGCCGGCGTGCCGGGCGGCGCCGTCGAGCAACGCCAGGTTCAACGCCGCCTTGGCCGACCGATGCCCGGGCGCCAGCGATTCGAGGTAATGCATGCTGGCGTCGAGGTCGGCGAAGGAGAGTTTGGCGGCCTTCACCCGATTCAAGAATTTCAAAACGCTTTGTGGCGTCTCGCCGTAGCGCTCCGGCGGCGCGGCTTCGCCATGACCCACCGTGCCGTCCGGGGAATCGAGTCGCACGAAGATTTCCGGCGAGACCGTTTTGCCGCCGGATTCGACGCCGCTGGCGACAGTCCAGCGGTGGGCCAATTTCAGATCGAACGTCCAAATTTTAAGGTTCATGGGGAGTCACCTTTTGCGAGGGTGTATGCGACGGGACCGTGAGCCGCCTCGGAGCCCGTAGCCGCCGACGTGAGTCGGCTCCAACCCTCTGGCGGTCAGATGGAGCGGACGGACGTCCGCCGCGACGCGCTTTCTGGACGGCCGCCATCTGCCAGGCCAGACCTGCATACCGGGCTTGGATCGGGAGGGACGGCATGCTGCCGTTCACCAACCGATGGACCGCGGCACACGGTCCCTCCCGGTCGACGCGGGTCGGTTCACGGAGAGGTTCCAACTGGGTCGAGGGTGGCTCCGGACCGCGCGCGTGCCAAGAAGAATCGTTCGCCAGCCGGCGGCTCCGGCAGTGTCCTGATTTCGGAGCGCGGCTCTATGAGCCGCAGCACCGCCGCTTCAAACTCAGGCTGCTGCGAGTCACAGACTCGCGCTCCAACCGCAATTTCGGACACTGCCGCGGCTCCGGCTCCCTTGACAATCGGTGGTGGCGTCCCTATCGGTTCCTCATGGTCATCGAGTCGATCCGGGATTTGAATCGGGCGGTGCCGTTCGTGCCCTACCAGATACACATGAACAGCGGAGAAGACTACGTGGTGCCCCATCCGGATTTCATTTCCGTCGCGCCCCGCGGGTCGTTCGTGGTCCTGATCGATCGCCGCGACCGACCTCATCACCTGAGCGCGTTGTTGATCGAACGTGTCTCCCGGCTTAACCGCCGCGGCCGGCGAAACGCGTCGAGCCGCAAGCGCTGAACCGTCGCGGTCCGAGCCGCGTTCCGGGCTGGCACGATCGGGGGGCCAGGCACACCCCCCCCTCCGGAAAGCGCGCTCCAGAACCTGTCGTCCTTTCAGGCGGGTCAGGGAAGCCGCCTCGCGCGGATGCACATGCACCGGGACCATGAACTGCCTGGCCCCAGTAGCAGCCGACGTCAGTCGGCTCCATTTCTCGGGCGGTGAGATGGAGCGGACTGACGTCCGCGGCTACTCGCTTCATGGGAAGCCGCCGTTCACGAGGGCGCATGCGCCGGGACCGGGAACTGAGGCTCCTTTTCTCCCGCCTCGCGGGCACCCTCTCCTTTGCTGGCAGCGGGGGAGAGGGACAGGAGGCGCCCCTATTCCGCCCCGTTCATGGAGAGCGCCCGGTTTCGCAGCGAGAGGGCCGAGATCGCTTTTGAACGGAGGAAAATTCGTTGCAGAAGCCGGGGTCGCGAATTATTCTTTAGCGTTAAGCACGCCATTAGCGCACCCGCCCGGGGCAGCCTTGCGCCCGCCTGGGGTCGCCCCGGGGTCGGGGACGATGCGCGGCGGCGTGTGCCGCATCCAATGTTGAACGCGACATGC
>JAGWYX010000039.1 GCA_018969165.1 Verrucomicrobiota bacterium | reverse complement strand
GGGAGACCCCAGGCCGGAGTCCGTGAACCGCGAACCACGCTGCAATCAAATCGAGTTTTGGCCTCGCTTTCGCGGTCCGTTCAGGTCAACTGGTTTTGAATGGCGTAATGGATGAGTTCCGCGTTGGTCCGCATGTGCATTTTTTCCAGGATGCGCGTGCGGTAGGTGCTGATGGTTTTGACGCTGAGGGAGAGTTCCTTGGCGATCTGGGTGACGGTCTTGCCGGAGGCGATCAGGCACAGGACCTGGAACTCGCGGTCGGAGAGCCGTTCGTGGGGCGCTTTCTGAATGTCCACGGCCAGGTAGGAGGCCATCTTCTCGGCCAAGGCCGGGCTGACGTAGCGGCCGCCCGCCAGGACTTTGTTGATGGCGCCGACCAGGGCGTCGGGGGCGCTCTCCTTGGTCATGTAGCCGGCGGCGCCGGCCTTGAGCATGCGCACGGCAAACTGGTCCTCGGGGTGCATGCTCAGGACCAGGACTGGCAGTTTGGGGCGGGACTGTTTGATTTCGCGCAGCACCTCCAGGCCGCCACGGCCGGGCAGGCTCACATCGAGGACAACGACGTCCCAGCGGTCTTGCCAGATCAGGCCGAGGGCCTCCTGCGCGTTGCCGGCCTCGCCAAAGACGGCATGATGGAGGTTATCCGCGAGAATCTGCTTCAACCCTTGGCGGACTACCGCGTGATCGTCGACCAGGAGGATCTTCATGGTTACTCTTGACAGGGGGGACCAGGCGAGGCAACGGGATGCG
This sequence comes from Verrucomicrobiota bacterium, assembly GCA_018969165.1. Classification (GTDB taxonomy): domain Bacteria; phylum Verrucomicrobiota; class Verrucomicrobiia; order Limisphaerales; family JAGWYX01; genus JAGWYX01. The sequence goes on along the minus strand of JAGWYX010000039.1, from coordinate 11,347 downwards.
GACGTTGACGGTCGTGCCCTTGCCGGGCACGCCGCGGATTTGGAATCCGCCGTTCATGAGGGCGGCGCGCTCGCGCATGCCCAGCAAGCCGATGGATTTGACGTTGGAGATTTCGCCTTCGGAGATGCCGCGGCCGTTGTCCTGGACCTCCATCACCAGGGCGTCCCCCTCCCGGCTCAGGCGCACCTGGACGTGGGTGGCCTTGGCGTGGCGCATCACGTTGGTGAGGGTCTCCTGGAAAATCCGGAAGAACGCCGTGTTGATGTCCTGGTCAAACGGACCGTCTCGCACCGTGGCGGTGACGACGCACTCGATGCCGGTCCGGGTTTGGAACTCGTGGGCCTGCCACTCGATGGCCGCCACCAGCCCGAAATCGTCCAGAATCCCCGGCCGCAGCTCGGTGGAGATGCGGCGGATCGTTTGAATGGTGGCGTCGATGTGGGTGCTCATCGCCTTGATTTTAGTCTGCAATTGCCGCAGGTCCCGCGGCAGCCGGCTGCCCAGCCAGGACAGGTCCATCTTCAGGCTGGTCATCGCCTGGCCCAACTCGTCGTGGACCTCCCGGGCGATGCGGGTCCGTTCCTCCTCGCGGACGTATTGCAGATACACCGACAAGGCGCGCAATTGCTCGTGGGACTCGCGCAGTCTTTCCTCGGCGCGTTTGCGTTCGGCCCGTTCGTCGGCCTCGCGCAAGGCCCGGTGGAGGGCCGGCACCAGGCGGGACAGCCGGGTCTTGAGCACGTAATCGGTGGCGCCGCTCTTGAGCGTGCGGATGGCCACTTCCTCGCCCAGCGTGCCGGTGACGAAGATGAACGGCACGTCGGGGTGCTTCTCCTGCGCCATCGCCAGGGCGCTGAGGCCGTCGAACGAGGGCAGGGCGTAATCCGACAGAATCAGGTCCGGCTTTCGATGCTTGAGCGTGCTCAGGAAATCGTCCCGGGTCTCGACGCGTTCGAGCGTCGTGTTCAACCCACCCTCGCGCAACGCGTATTTGACCAATTCAGCGTCGGCGATGTCATCCTCGAGCAGTAGAACGCTAATCTCTTTTTTCATCCGGTGAACAGACGCCCACGTCCGTCAAGTTGTTGTGTGGCAGCATGCCAAACATACCAGCAGAGGACTGGGGTCAGGCAAAATGGGGTGATGACCCAAATCCGCCGGGGGCCAACGCCCCGGTGGCAATGCGTGGTAGGGCAGCGCTCCGGTCGCGCCGCGGGCGTATGAACCATGCCGGAAGACGGGTCGTGGGGGACGGCGCGGTCGTGCCAGGAGCGCATATTCCGAAACCGGGCGCGGCCGAGAGCGACTGGGAGGGGGGAGGCCAAAGCCGCCTGCCTAGGCCACGCCGGCCAGTCGGTCGTTGGTGCAGTCGCCGGCCCGGTTGGACGGCGGGATCTCGTTGAGGGCGCCCCAGAAAGAGACGATGACCTTGACGGCGGCGAGGAAGGCCTGGAAATCGACTGGCTTGACAACAAACGCGTTGGCTCCCAGTTCATAGCAGCGGAGCACGTCGCCATCCTCGCGCGAGGAGGTGAAGACGATGACGGGCAGGGGTTTCAATCGGGGATCGTTCTTGATTCGCTCCAGGACCTCGAAGCCATCGACCCGAGGCATCTTCAGGTCCAGCAGGACCAGGTGCGGCTGGGCCTGGACCGAATTGCGGGACTCACCGCGCTGGTATAGCAGGTCCAGCGCTTCGGCGCCGTCGCGCGCCGTCAGCACGGCTGGCGGCGGGTCCAACCCCGTCAATGCCATCCGCGTCATGAGCAGATCGTTGGGGCTGTCATCGACGACGAGGATGGTGAGGAGTGCTTTCATATGAGCCTTTCTCGGGAGGAGGATTGGGCAGGGAAAAATAGAAGGTGGCCCCGTGGTCGATCGCGCTCTCGGCCCAGACCCGGCCGCCGTGCCGCTGCACGATGCGGCGGACGTTGGCCAGGCCGATGCCCGTGCCTTCGAATTCGTCGGCCCGGTGCAGCCGTTGGAACACCCCGAAGAGTTTGTCGGCGTATTTCATGTCGAAGCCAATGCCATTATCACGGACATGGACGACCAACTCGTCGGGCGTATTCGTCCACCCGAGTTCGATGCGCGCGGCGGGTCGGGGGCGGGTGTATTTGAGGGCGTTGGACAGCAGGTTGATCAGGACCTGCCGCAGCAGGACCGGATCGCCGAACGCCTCGGGCAGGTCGGAGGCGACCGCCCACTCGATGGCCCGGCCCTGCGTCTCGGGGCGGAGGTCGTGTTGCACGGCGACCACCAGTTGCGCCAGCGAGAACGGCGTCTTGTTCAGCTCACCCCGGCCGATGCGGGCGAAGGCCAGCAGGTCGTCGATCAGCTTGCCCATGCGCTTGGCCGAGGTCGAAATAGTTTGGAGCAGGGCGCGGTTTTCCTCGTTCAACGACGGGCCGGCGTTGCGCTGGAGGATATCGACGAAGCCGTCGATGTGCCGCAGGGGGGCGCGCAGGTCGTGGGACACCGAGTAGCTGAAGGCCTCCAGCTCCTTGTTGACAGTCTGCAACTGGGCGGTGCGGTCCTCGACGCGCTGCTCCAGCTCGGCATTGAGCCGGTGGATTTGCTCCTGCGCTTGCCGTTGTTTGCTCAGGTCACGAATCACCTTCGAGTAGCCGTAAAGCTGACCATTGGGATCGCGCAATGCGGTGAGCACACCAAAGCTCCAGAATTTCGATCCGTCCTTGCGCAGGCGCCAGCCCTCGACGGCGATGCGCCCCTCGGTGGCCGCCACTTGCATTTCCTGCTCGGGTTGGCCGCGCTGACGGTCTTCTTCGGGGAAAAAGATGGCAAAGGGCCGGCCCAGGACTTCGTCTTCGCGATAGCCCTCGATGCGTTCGGCGCCCGAGTTCCAGCTCGCGACGTGCCCAGCCGGGTCAAGGAGGTAGATGCCGTAATCGACCACGCCTTCCACCAGTATGCGAAAGCGCTCGTCGCTGCGTCGCAGGTCCTCGAGCGCCTTTTTGCGCTCGGTGATGTCGCGCACAAAGCCGGTGAACAAGCGCCGCCCGTTCAGCCGCACCTCGCTGATCGCCAGCTCCATCGGGAAGGTGGCGCCATTCTTGCGCAGGCCGGTCACCTCGCGGCCGATGCCAATAATCCGGGCTTCCCCGGTCCGGCGATAACGGGCCAGGTATTCGTCGTGCTGTTCACGGTCCGGGGACGGCATCAAGCGGTTGACATTCTGCCCCACCAATTCGTGCGGTTCATAGCCGAAGATGCGGCTCGCCTCCGGGTTCAGCGATTCGATGGTGCCCTGTTCGTCGATGGTAATGATGCCCTCGACGGCGCTCTCCAGGATCGCCCGCATCCGTTGCTCGCTTTCGCGCAACTCATCTTCGGCCTGCTTGCGCTGGGTGATGTCCCGGACAAAACAGGTGAAGGCCGGCGGGTCGCTTTGCGGCACGCGGGTGATGGCCAGCTCGGCCGGGAACTCGGCGCCGCCGGCGCGCATGGCCGTCAGCTCGATCGGGCGCCCCAACAGGCTGCCCACCCCGGTTACCAGGTAGTCGGCCAACCCGTGCCGATACGTCTCCTGCAGCGACGGCGGGACAATCAATTCGTCCATGCCCCGCCCCAGCGCTTCGTCACGACGATAGCCGAAAATCCGTTCGGCGGCCGGATTCCACTCCTGAAAGGTCCCGCGGTGGTCGATGAAGAAAATCGCATCGAGGGCGGTCTCCAGGATCGCGGTTCTGCGGGCCTCGCTGTCCCGCATGCCGGCCACGGCCTTTTGATGCTCGGTAACTTCGTGGGCGATGACCATGATCCCGGATTGATGTTGGAAGGTGAGCGGCGCGACGGCGACGGCGGCGGCGACCCGGCTGCCGTCCAGGCGGACCAACAGCGTCTCGTGGAATGCGGAGGGGGCGTGGGTCTGGCGCGCCTGGCGGGCGCGGCGCAGGAAGACCGTGGTGCCTTCCTGCCGCAGGCGCTGCATCCGGTCCTGCAGGGCCGGCCACTGTTCCGGGGCAAACAGCTCCTGCAGCGGTTTGCCGCTGAGCTGGTCCGCCTGCGTCGCCCCCCACAGGCGCAGCCCGGCTTCGTTGACGAGAATGATCCGGTCGTTGCTCTGGACCAGGAGCGCGTCGGGACAGACCTCGACCAGCCGGCGATAACGGGTTTCGCTGCGCTGCAATTCCTCCTCGGCCTGCTTCCGTTCGCTCTCGTCCCGGGTGACGTGCGCAAAGCCGCGCAAGCGCCCCTCCCGGTCGCGCAGCGCGGTGACGATGACATGGGCGAAGAAGCGCGCGCCGCCTTTGCGCTGCCGCTGGCCTTCCTCGGCGTGGCGGCCTTCCTCGGCCGCACGGGTCAGGATTTGCTCGGGTTTGCCCCGGCGCACGTCCTCGGGGGTGAAGAAACAGGCGTAGGACTTGCCGACGATTTCGGCGGCGGCATAACCCATGATCCACTCGGCGCCGGCGTTCCAGCTCATCACGCCGCCCTGTGGATCGAGCATGCACAAGGCATAATCCTTGACGCCCTCGATCAGCAGCCGGAAGCGCTCTTCGCTTTCCCGGAGGGAATGCTCGGCCTGTTTGCGTTTGGCGCGTTCGTCGGCCTCGCGCAGGGCCTGCCGCACCGCCGGGATGAGGCTGGTCGCCAACCGGTCCTTCAGGACGTAATCGGTGGCGCCGCATTTGAGGGTCTCGATGGCCACTTCCTCGCCCAGCGAGGTGGTGACAAAGATGAACGGGGTGTCCGGGCATTCGTTCTGCGCGATCGCCAACGCCGTGAAACCGTCGAAACCCGGCAGGCCGTGGTCCGAAAGGATCACGTCCGGCGGGCTGTGCCTCAGTTCGTGGACGAAGGCGTCCTTGGTCTCGACTCTCTTGGAGCGAAACACCAGGCCGCCGCGCCGCAGTTCGTGGTTGATCAGCACCACGTCGGCCGGCACATCTTCCAGTATCAGCACCCTCAGTTCTTTGCTCATTCCGTCAACGGTTTCACCGAAGAGTAACCGCCGGAAAGGGGGATGCGCAGTGGGGTGAAACCCCAAAAACCAAGGGGCGGATGCCCACGCCGAGACCTCCGCCGGCCACGATTGGACCGCGGGGCGCGGGTCCACGGCTAGTCCCCCCAGGCTGAGCCGCGGTCCGGCCTGCGGCCGCTGCCTGACCTGGCACATCGTGCAGGCGGCGTGCCTGTCAGCCTACCCGCCGCTTCCCTCCGGGGAAGGTTCGCGCCGCGGACGGTTGGGCAGCGGCTCGCTCCGGCCCTGGGCGCATTCGGGGCAGATCACCGGATTGGGTGCGCTGGCCGGTTGTGGTTCGAGGTATTGCTCCACGTGTTGCCAGCCCCCGTTGGGGTCACGGATCTTCCGCTTGCAACGGCAGCAGATCGGCAGACTGGCGCTCAGGGCCTTGAATCTGGCCAGCGCGGCCTCGAGGTCCCGCAGATGGTGCTCGCGCTCCAGCTCGGCCTCGTGTTGCCGACGACGTTCGTGGGCCACCCGCAGGGCCTCGCGCACCGCCGGCACCAGCCGGCTCGACAACCGTTCCTTGGACACGCAGTCCACGGCGCCGGACTTGATGGCCTCGACCGCCAGTTCTTCGTTCATCACGCCGCTGACGAAGATGCAGGGGATTTCCGGGTGCTGGTCCCGCATGATGGCCAGGACATTGAACGCGTCGAAGGTCGGCAGGCCGTGATCGGTCAGCACCAGGTCCGGCGGGTGTTGTCGCAATTCACGGAGAAAATCATCCCTGGCCTCGACCCGCCGCGAAACGAACGCCAAGCCGTTCTTGCGCAATTCATGGTTGATCAACACGACATCGCCGGGGACATCTTCGACAATGAGCAGCCGCAGTTCCTTGCTCATTTCCAAAGCAGGCCCTCCAGGCCCCAGGTGATACCCACCAGCAGCAATCCGCTGAACGAGCGCAGCTTACCCAATAAACTGTCCAACTCCACCCCGCGCTTGGGCGCCGTCATCCCGCGGCGGCCGCGTCTCCGCCGGCCGCGGTTGTCGCGCAGGACGCGCCGCACCGCCGGCACCAGGCTCGTGGCCAGTCGGTCCTTGAAGACGTAAGCATCCGCCCCCTGCTTGAGCGTCTCGATCACCGCCTGGAGGTTCCGGGAGCCGCTCACGAAGATGAATGGCACCCCCGGGCGGCGGCCGCGCGCCAGAGCCAGCGCCGTGAACCCGTCAAAGCCCGGCAGACCGTGATCCGACAGGATCAGGTCCGGCGGATGCCGCCGCATTTCCGACATGAAATCGTGCTGGTTATCCACCCGTTTGGAATGGAATTCCAGACCGCCTCGCCGCAGTTCGTGCTTGATCAGCACCGCGTCGGCCGGCTCGTCTTCCAGAATCAGGATGCGCAGTTCTTTGGTCATTCGAGCGTTGCGCCCGTTCGGTTGACGGGTGGCAACATTGTTGCTCCTTCTTAACTCCGGAAGCGACGTTTGGCCAGTGAGGTAAAGACCCGAAACTGACGCGTGAAACACCGCCCTTGGCTGGGGCGGCTCTCCTGCCGGCGCCCGCAGGCCCGCAATAGCCCCCGCGCCGCGCCCCGTCTGCCAGGCGTTTTCCTCGCCTGCTGGGGTGAATACCCCAACGCCCTCCGGTGTGATCACCCAGCCAGGCGCGCCTCCGACCTCAAGTCACCTTTGTCATGCATCTTCGATTGCTCTTTTCCTGCGTCCGTTCCCCTGCGCGCCTCGCTCGAGATCCGCGCGCCGATTAGCGCCCAAACTTGAACCCTGAGCGAACCCGGGGTCGGCTCTCGAACCGGTTCGCCACCACCGTCCCCGGCCCAGGCGGGTCGCGCCGACGGTGGAAGCGGACCTGGGCGAAATCAACCCGCGGTTTGGACTCGGCCGATTTCATCGGACGACTTTGACCGCCTCGGGGAAGAGCGTCTCGGCGCATTCCGGACAAACTCCGTGGGTAAAGGTGGTGCCGGTCCGCGCCTCCAGGTATTGTTCGACCGTCCACCAGGCCCCGGCTTCGTCCCGGATTTTTTTACAGGAGGCGCAGATTGGCAGCAGGCTGCTCAGGGTCTGGACCCTGGCCAATGCCGCCTGCAACTCCCGGATGAGCCGTTCCCGGTCCGCCTCGGCCTCTCGTCGGTGATGGCGGTCCTCGGCTTGGCGGACCGCCCGTTGGATCGCCGGCACCAGGTTGGACAGCCGGCTCTTGAGCACGTAATCGGCTGCCCCCTGTTCGAAGGACTCGATGGCGAACGCCTCACCCAATTCGCCGGTGACAAAAATGAACGGGGTTTCGGGGCAGTCCTCCCTGGCCCTGGCCAACGCCGCGAACCCGTCAAACTGCGGCAACCCGTGATCGGACAGGATCACATCGGGGGGATAGGATTGCAGCGCCGCGACGAACTCCGGCTTCGTTCGCACCGATTCCAAGTGGCACCCCAACCCGCCCTGACGCAACGCTTGTTCGATCAGGGTCACATCCCGGTTGTCGTCTTCGAGCATCAAAATGCGCAATACCTGCTGCATAGTGTGGGCGCCATACGCCGCGCCTGTCGTTCACAACTAACACCTAGCTCGGCGCCTCGAAATGGGGTGAAACCCTGCCTCTCCGAGACCGTCCCGGTCGGCGCCGGCCCTTGCCAGGCGGTCTTACGGCGCAAAGTAGGCCTGGCGCACCAGCTTGAACGTCAGCAACAGCACGACCGCCAGGAACACCGGCCGGATCAAGCCCGCGCCTCGGCGGATGACGCTGCGCGAGCCGGCGCGTGCCCCGGCCATTTGCCCGATTCCCATGACCAGGCCCGCGGCGTACTGCACCTGGTGCCCCGCCAGGAACACGGCCAGCGAAACCACGTTGCTCGTGAAATTCATCACCTTGGTGTGTGCCGTGGCCTTGGTCAGATTGAACCCCAGCCCCAGCAGGTAGGCCATCGCCCAAAAAGTCCCCGTCCCCGGCCCGAAAAAGCCGTCGTAAAAACCCAACCCCAGGCCGCATACCGCCGCAAACCATCCCGGCCCGACCCGCGCTTGCGCGTCCACCGCCCCGAACCGCGGGCAGAAGAGTTGATAGAGCGCGATCAGCACCAGCAGTACCGGGATTGCCCGGCTCAACCAGTCCGTCGGCAACCATTGCACCAGGGACGTGCCGAGGAGCGCCCCGGCGGCGGTGAACCCGATGCCCGCCCGGCACTCCCGAAAGTGGACCAGCCCGGCGCGCGCATAATGCCAGGTGGCGCTCGCCGAGCCGAAGCTGGACTGCAGCTTGTTGGTTGCCAGCGCCGCCTGCGGCGGCAGGCCGATCCCCAGGAGCACCGGCACGGTGATCAAGCCGCCGCCGCCGGCAATCGCGTCGATAAACCCCGCGACGAACCCGGTGGCGAAGAGGATCGGCAGCAACCAGAGCAACCGCATGGCCCGAACACTAATGGCCCGGTCTCCACCGTTCAACGCTTTGACGGCCAAATAAAACCTGGAGTTCCACCGTCCAACGCTTCAGATTATGACCATGCCCGTGATCGAGCGCGCCATCGACGTCCGGTTTGTGCACCGGGTCTATTTCACCCGCAAGGTGTTCGATCCAGGCAATCCGCTCCTGGAGCAAGTCCTCCGCCATCAAGAACCGTCCCAGCGGCACAAGGCCCTCGTGGTGCTGGATGAGTCGCTCCACGCCGCCCAGCCGTCGCTGGGCCGCGCCATCGAGCGCTATTTTTCCGCCTACCCGCAAACCCTCCTCCTGGCCGCTCCGCCGCTGGTCATCGAGGGCGGCGAACGCGCCAAGAATTTTTATTTCCGTGTTTCCGAAATCCAGTCCCAGGTTGAACGCCACGGGATTTGCCGGCATTCCTACCTGCTGGCCGTGGGTGGCGGCGCCGTGCTGGATGTCGTCGGTTTGGCCGCCGCCACCGCGCATCGGGGTCTGCGTCACGTCCGCCTCCCGACGACCACCCTCAGCCAGGATGACTCGGGCGTCGGGATCAAGAATGGCATTAACGCCTTCGGCAAAAAGAATTTCATCGGCACCTTCAGCCCGCCGTTCGCCGTCATCAATGATTTCGACCTGCTCGCCTCGCTGTCGCCGCGCGACAAACGGGCCGGCTACGTCGAGGCGATCAAAGTGGCGCTGATCCGCGACCGCGCCTTCTTCGAGGCGATCGAGCGGGATGCCGGGGCCTTGCGCGCCTTCGAGCCGACCGCGATCGAGCGCCTCATTTATCGCTGCGCCGAACTGCACATCCATCACATCGCCACCGCGGGGGATCCGTTCGAGTTCGGATCGGCGCGGCCGCTGGATTTCGGCCACTGGTCCGCGCACAAGCTGGAGCAATTGTCCGAATACGAGCTGCGGCACGGCGAAGCGGTCGCCGTTGGTATCGCGCTGGACGTGCTTTACTCGCGGGCCATGGGTTACCTGGAGGCGGCGTCGGCCGAGCGCATCCTGACCCTGCTCGAGCAGTTCGGGTTCGACCTGTTCGTCAACGAATTGCTCCACGTCAACTCGCAGGGCGAACTGCTGGTCCTGGAGGGGCTGGAGGAATTCCGCGAGCATCTGGGCGGCCAGTTGACCGTCACTCTCCTGCGCGGGATCGGCCAGGGCTTCGAGGTGCATGCCATGAGCCTGCCGCGACTCATCGACGCCATCCACGAACTCGAACGCCGCCAGCAGCGGAAGTCTCGGACCGTCGTTCACCCTTGCTTCGGCGGCCCGTAGGCGACCGGCGCTTGGGTTCGCACGCCGCCCGGCATGAATCCGCCCTCACCCGGCCTTCGGCCGCCCTTTCCCCCACCGGGGGAGAGGGCCGGGGTGCCCCTTGCTGCGTGGTTCATGGAAAGGCCCTTGTTCCATTCGGACCTGCTCGCGGCCTTGAACCGGGAGGGAGGGCATGTTGCTGCCCGCCAATTGGTGGACCGCCATCGGCCGTCTCTCCCGGTTTCGTAATGAACTATATGGCCCGGACCGCGGTCCTCAATGTGGTTGGCTTGACCGGGTCGTTGCTCGGTCCGGATACGCCGCGCCTCAACGCGTTTCTCCAAACCGGCGCCAAGTCCGTTATCGTCCCGGCCTTTCCCGCCGTCACCTGCACGGCGCAGTCCACCTACCTGACCGGCCTGCCACCCGCCCGGCACGGCATCGTCGCCAACGGCTGGTACAACCGCGAATTGGCCGAAGTCCAGTTCTGGAAACAGTCCGAGCACCTGGTCCAGGGACGCAAGCTGTGGGAGGAGTTGCGCCCGCTGGCGGCAGGTTTCACCTGCGCCAAACTTTTCTGGTGGTACAACATGTATTCCAGCGCGGATTACGCGATCACCCCGCGCCCGATGTATCCCGCCGACGGCCGCAAGGTGTTCGACATCTACACGCACCCCGCGCCGATCCGCGGCGAGATCAAACGCGACCTGGGTGAGTTTCCGTTCCCGGCCTTTTGGGGTCCCGCCGCCGGCGTCCGGGCCGGGCCGTTCGTTCCCCAGGCCGCCTCGCGCTGGATCGCCGATGCCGCCAAGTGGATCGAGCGGAAATATTCGCCGACCCTCAACCTGGTTTACCTGCCGCACCTGGACTACAATCTGCAACGGTTCGGCCCCAAGGATCCCCGCCTGGTGCCGGATCTCCGGTTGATCGACACCCTGGCGGGCGACCTGATCGATTTCTTTCAGGAGCGCTCGGTGCAGACGGTGGTGCTGTCCGAATACGGGATCACCGGGGTGGACGCGCCGGTGCACCTCAACCGCTTGTTTCGCGAGCGTGGCTGGATCGCCGTCCGCGACGAACTCGGCCTGGAATTGCTCGATTGCGGGGCCAGCCAGGTCTTCGCCGTGGCCGACCACCAGGTCGCGCACGTCTATCTGAACGATCGGGCGCTGGAAGCACCCGTCCGCGCCGCGCTGGAAAACCACCCGGGCGTCGAGCGCGTGCTCGGTCCGGCCGAACAGGCGGCCCTCGGAGTGAACCACGCGCGCGCCGGGGATTTGATCGCGGTCGCCGCGCCGCGCGCCTGGTTCACCTATTATTACTGGCTGGACGACCGCCGCGCACCCGACTTTGCCCGGTGCGTCGATATCCATCGCAAGCCTGGTTATGACCCCGTCGAGTTGTTTCTGGACCCGGGGCTGAAATGGCCGCCGTTGAAGATTGCCTGGCGGCTGCTCCAGAAGAAACTCGGCTTTCGCATGCTCATGGACGTCGTGCCGCTGGAGGCGGCGCTGGTGAAGGGTTCGCACGGGCGCCGGCCTGAATCGGCCGCCGACTTTCCCCTGCTGATTTCCGGGCGCCGGGAATTGCTGCCCACGGCGCGGCTCGAGGCGACGGAGGTGCATGACGTGCTGCGACAGCACGTGCTCGCCTGAGGGCGCGCTCGGGGAGTGTCCGAATTTGCGGTTGGAGCGCGAGTCTGTGACTCGCAGC
>JAGWYX010000038.1 GCA_018969165.1 Verrucomicrobiota bacterium | reverse complement strand
CGAGATCGGCTATTACCTCGGCAGCCTCGGCGAAATGGACATCCCCACCTCGGCAGGTTTCTCCCTGGTTGACGCCAATAGCGGGGCGGTTGTCTATCAAGGCTCGCTCACCGCGCGTCAGGACGTTGGTTACACCTATACGCCGGCACCCTATCAAAAGGTATATGAGGCCGACTTCAGCAGCGTGACCACCCCCGGCACCTATCGGCTGGCAGTGCCCGGCCTGGGCGCTTCGCTCCCATTTCATATCGACGACGGCGTCGTCATGGCCTTCGCCCGCGCGTATGCCCTGGGTCTCTACCACCAGCGCTGCGGCACCAACAACACCCTGCCTTTCACCCGCTTCACCCACGACCCCTGCCATACCGCCCCCGCCAGCATCCCGCTGCCCGCCGCTAACTTCCCCTTTACCTGGACCACCGTGTCTAACTACGCGATGATCACCAATCCGGATAACCCGGCCCAGATCGCCCCCGCGCTCACGAGCGCCGCCAGCCAGCTCTACCCCATTCTCAATACCGGCACCATCGACGTCTCCGGCGGCCACCACGACGCCGGCGATTACAGCAAATACACCGCCAACAGCGCCTCGCTGGTCCACTACCTGATCTTCGCCGTCGATGCCCTGCCCGGGGTGGCCCAGCTCGATAACCTGGGCATCCCCGAGAGCGGCGACGGGATCAGCGACGTGCTCCAGGAAGCCAAGTGGGAGGCCGATTTCCTGGCCAAGATGCAGGACGCCGACGGGGGGTTCTACTTCCTGGTGTATCCGCGGAACCGGGAATACGAGAACGACGTGCTGCCCGATCACGGGGATCCGCAGGTGGTGTGGCCCAAGAACACGGCGGTGACGGCGGCGGCGGTGGCGGCGCTGGCCCAGTGCGCCTCCTCGCCGTTATTCAAGCGGACGTATCCGGGGGCGGCGGCGGCGTATCTGGCCAAGGCGCAGTTGGGCTGGCAGTTTCTGACCCATGCGATCGCGCGGTATGGCAAGGCGGGGGCGTATCAGAAGCTGACGCACTACGGGGATGATTTCACCCACAACGACGAGCTGGCGTGGGCGGCATGCGAGATGTATCTGGCCACGGGCGACCCGACCTACCACCGGCAATTGACGCAGTGGTTCAATCCAGCCGATCCCCGGACTCGGAAATGGGGTTGGTGGCGGATGTGTCAGGGCTACGGGTGCGCCATGCGCAGTTATGCCTTCGGGGCGCGATCGGGGAGGGTCCAGTCCAGCCAGCTCGATCCATTGATTCTGGCTCGGTGCGAAGCGGAGATCATCGCCTGGGCCGAGGAGCAATTGCGGGCCGCGGAGGATTCGGCTTACGGGACCAGCTTTCCGGAGGTGACCAAGCGGTATCGGAGCGCCGGCTGGTATTTCTCGACGGACCAGGCCTTCGATCTGGCGGTGGCTTACCAGTTGGATTACCCGCCGCTGAACGATCCGCGGCCGAAGTTTCTTGCGGCGATGCTCAGCAACTTGAACTACGAAGGGGGCGACAATCCGGTGAACGTCTGTTACGTGACCGGGCTGGGCTGGAGGCGCCAGCGCGAAATTGTCAGCCAATATGCCGAGAATGACCGGCGCATGCTCCCACCCTCGGGGCTGCCGATCGGCAATATCCAGGACGGGTTCGGTTGGTTGAACTGGTATCAGCGGGAGCTGGGCGAGCTGACGTTTCCACCGGACGGCGCCGCGACGGCGCCCTACCCGCTTTATGACCGGTGGGGCGACAGCTTCAATGTCAGCACCGAATACGTGATCTTGAACCAGGCGCGGAGCCTGGCGACGACTGCGTTCCTGGCGTCCCGCATGCCGCTCGCAAGCCAGCGGTGGCGTGCCGCGCGCGGCACGATCGTCGGACTGCCGGCGCGCGCCTTGCTGCACCACGCGGTCACCGCCCGGCTCGAGTTTGCCGGTATCCGCGGGCAACCGGAGCGGGTGGTCTGGGAGGCGCGCGACCAGGAGCCGGCGTGTGGCCGGACTTTCAACTTTTGCCCGGTGAACCCGGGATCGCAGTGGGTCGAAGCCGAAGCGCAGTGGCCCGACGGCCGCCGGGTTTTTGCGGCGACCAATTTTGTTGCAGCCCTGGGGTTTTGAACTGCTGCTTTTTAGGGGTTGACCCACTGTTGAAAACGGCGGTTGGGGGATAATGTCACACCCGCGTAATGAGACTGTGACCGCGGTGTCATGAAATTGCTGTTCGTCCACGAACGATTCGGGGCGTGGGCCGGCGCGGAAGCCAACGTCCAGTGGACGGCGGACGAGCTGGGGCGCCGGGGCCACGCGGTCGCTTTACTGCACGGTCCGGGAACGGGCAAGGGTGAGGAAGGTTGGCGCGCGACGTTCCCGGAGCGTTACCCGCTGCCGGAGGCGCGGCCCATGCCGGCGGCGCAAGCAACGCTGCGTGCGACGCTCAACGCCTTTCACCCCGACGTGGTTTATCTGCACAAAATGTCCGAATTACAAGTCATCGAAACTCTGGCGGAGGCGTCCGTGCCGGTGGTGCGGATGGTGCACGATCACGACCTCTATTGTCTGCGCAGCTACAAGTATCACGTGTTCAGCCGGCGCATCTGCACCCGGCCGGCCTCGTGGTTCTGCCTGTTTCCCTGCGGGGCATTCCTGGCGCGGAATCGGGCCGGCGGCTTTCCGTTCCGCTGGGTCAGTTACCGCGCCAAACGTCGGGAGCTACGGTGCCACCGCCGCTTCAGCCGGCTGGTCGTGGCGACCCGCTACATGCGCGCCGAACTACTGCGCAACGGATTCGACGCCCGCAGAATCGAGATTCACGCCCCGGTGCCGCGGCATGCCGGCGCCGCCGCTCCCAGTTCGTTCACCGACCGCAACCTGGTCCTCTACGCCGGGCAGATCATCCGAGGCAAGGGCGTGGACGTGCTGCTCGAGGCCCTGGCTCGAGTGCGGGTTCCGTTCGAGTGCGTCATCCTGGGCGATGGCAACCATCGGACCGTGTGCGAGGCCCTCAGCCGAAGGTTGGGGCTGGCGGACCGGGTGCATTTCCACGGATTCATTCCGCAGGCAGAGTTGGAGGACTACTACCGTCAGGCCAGCATCATGGTGCTCAGCTCGGTCTGGCCCGAGCCTTTTGGGGCGGTGGGCCTGGAGGGGATGCGGCACGGCCTGCCGGTCGTTGCCTTTGACGCCGGCGGCGTCAGCGAATGGCTTGCCGACGGGATCAACGGATACCTGGTTCCGTGGATGGACCGCGACGGCTTCGCCGCGCGGGTCGAGGAGTTGCTCCGCGATAAGTCGCGTGCCCGGCAAATGGGCGGGCGCGGGAGCCAGCGGGTCGCTGAGCAATATGATTTTTCCCGGTACGTCTCCGGCCTCGAGTCCATGTTCGAGCGGGTTCGGGCCGAGGCGGCTTGAGGAATCGGGTATGCGTCTTTCTGAATCCAGTCACTTGATCGCCATCGTCGGGGGCAGCGGCGCGGGCAAGACCTGGTTGGCCACCGAGCTTGGCAGCTTTCTCGGCCAGGGTGCCGCCCGCCTGTCGCTCGACCAGTTTTACCGCGATCGCTCGCACCTTCCGCCCGCCGGGCGGGAGCGCGTGAACTACGACCATCCGCGGGCCATCGACTGGCCGTGGTTCGAGCACGTGCTGGCCGACTGCCGGGCCGGTCGGCCGACGCGGCTCCCCGAATACGATTTCTCGACGCACACCCGCTCGGCGCGCCTGCGATCCTGGCAGCCCAAAGCGGTGGTGCTGATCGACGGTCTTTGGCTGCTGCGACGCCCCAGGGTGCGACGTCAGTTTGATCTTCGGGTCTTTATCGATTGTCCCGCGCGGGTCCGGCTGGTTCGGCGTTTGCGCCGCGACAGGGCCAATCGCGGGCGAGAGTCAGCGGGGGTGCGCCACCGGTTCCGGTGCCAGGTGGCTCCGTTGCACCGGCGTTTCGTCGCGCCGCAGGCGCGTTGGGCGGACCTGGTGCTGAAGCATCCCCTGACCCCAACGGGAGCGGCTCGGCTGGCCGACCGGCTCTGGGAGTTGGTCGCGCGGCGTGGACCGCGCCCGGTCGGGGCGCGGGCAGTGTTCACCACCGAGCTGCGGGCGCGGTTGCTACGCCCGGGAACCGTGTCATGAGCGAGTCTGAATTGAATCACTGGCTGGTGCGACGCTACTGGACGGCTCGTACGCCGCTGGGCCGTTGGTGGCTGAATTGGTGCGCCCGGTGGAAAGGGCATCTGTGGCGCTGCGCGGTGCGCGGCGCCGAAGGGATCAAACGCGGCTTCGATTTCGGGGTCAGCCTGGCGCTGATCCTGGCGCTGGGTCCGGTGTTCCTGCTGATCGCGCTGTTGATCAAGCTGGAGGACGGTGGCGCGGTGATGTTCGCCCAGACGCGGGTGGGCAAGTTTGGGCGCCAGTTCAAGATGTTCAAGTTTCGCTCGATGTGCCCGGATGCCGAGCGGCGCCTGGCCGAGGTGTTGGCGCGCAACCGGCACGCCCACGGGGTCACCTTCAAACTCCGGGACGACCCCCGGATCACCCGGGTGGGGCGCTGGCTGCGAAAGTATTCCCTGGATGAACTGCCCCAACTGTTCAACGTCCTGCGCGGGGACATGTCATTGGTGGGTCCGCGGCCGCCCCTGCCGCGCGAGGTCGCGCTTTACTCCCTGGCTGATCGGCGCCGGCTGGCGGCGTTGCCGGGGATCACCTGCCTCTGGCAGATTGGGGGCCGGAGCGAGATTGATTTTCCCGGCCAGGTCCAGCTCGATGTCCGCTACATCGAATCGCAGAGCTTCTGGGTGGATTTGAAAATTCTCGTGCGGACCATCCCGGCGGTTTTATCGAGCCGGGGAGCGTGTTGAAATGAAGGCGCTATTGATTAGTCCCGGGCCCAGGCCCGGCGTCGCCGCGCTGACCGAGGCCGCGCCTTTGGGTTTGACCAAGTTGCTGGGCAAAAGCCTCCTGGAATACTGGCTGGCGCACCTGGTCCAGTCGGGGGCGCGCCGGGTCCAGGTCTTGGCCTCCGATCGCCCGGAGCAGGTGCGCCAGGAACTCGGCGACGGCTCCCGCTGGGGCTTGCACCTCGAGGTCACGCCGGCGGCCCGCGAATTGAGCCCCGCCGAGGCCCGAGCCAGATACCGTTCGGGATGCAAGCCGGACTGGTTGCCCGCCCCGGAAGATGTCAGCGTTGCCGACCATTTGCCGGGCGCGACCCACCGGCCGTTGGGGACCGGCTACGCGGATTGGTTTGCGGGGCTGGTGGACTGGATGCCGCACGCGGCGAGTCCGGATCGAATCGGCCTGCGCCAGCTTCACCCCGGTATCTGGTGCGGACGCCAAACGCGCGTGTCGCCCCTGGCTCAACTGCGGCCTCCTTGTTGGCTAGGCGAATCAGTCTGGATCGGCCCCGGCGCCGTCGTCGGTCCGGAGGCGGTGATCGAAGACCGGGTTTTCGTCGATGGCCGCGCCGAGATCCTGCGGAGCGTCGTCGGTCCGGAAACGTATGTCGGTCAAATGGCGCAAATCCGGGACTCGCTGGCGTGGGGCAACACCTTGCTGAACTGGCAGACCGGTTGGCGCACCGAGGTCTCCGACGCGTTCCTGCTGGCGCCCTTGGGTTCGCGGCGCGCGCGTTCCAAACCATCGGGACCGTGGGGGCGCGCGGCGGCGGTGGCGGTGATGGGGGCGACCTTGCCGCTGGCGCTCGTGGCCATGCTCAAGGCCCGCCTGCGCGGGCAACCGGTTTTCCGGCGTCGGTTGGCCGTGCGACCTCAGTTGCGTGATCGGCGGCGCCAAGGCCTGCCGGTGGTCTATTTCGAGCTGGCGGCCGCGCGCGGCTGGCTGCGGCGTTGGCCTCAACTCTGGAAGGTCGCCTGCGGCGAATTTGCCTGGGTTGGCAATCGGCCATTGGACCCCGAACAGGCCTTGCGGCTCGCCAACGACTTCGAGCGCCTCTGGTTGACCGCCCCGCTGGGACTGGTCTCCCTCGCCGACGCCAACGGCTGCGCCGATGTCTTTGACGACGAAGCCTGCGCCCATGCCAGCTTTTATGCCGCCTGTGCGCGGCCGGGGTTGAATCGCCGGATTCTCCTCCGCGCCGTCCTGGGCCGCCTCCGCCCGCGCCGCGCCCTGCCCGTCGCCGGCGAATACACCGCGCCGCTGGCTCCCTTGGCAGAGGAGCAAGGCTGAGCCTGAAACCCAATTCGCCATGAAAACCCAACACGACGGAGAAACCCTGCACATTAGCGACATCCTGGAATTGAGCGCCGCCAACTCCCGCGCGTTCCGAGACCAGGTCAACGCCGCCCTGCCGGCGGCGCTCAAGACGATCGAGATCGACCTCTCGCAGACCAGTTTTGTGGACAGTTGCGGCCTGGGCGCCTTGATCGCTGTCTATAAGGCGGCTGCCGGCCGTGATGGCGGCATCATCCTGCGGCTGCTCAACCCGACCCCGCCGGTTCAACAATTGTTTGAACTAACCCGGCTGCACCACCTGTTCGAAATTGCGCGGCGCTGACCATGACGGCGTCGTTCCCCAAGACCGCTCGGGCCGTCACGTTCGAACTGGCACTGGAGTGCAACCTGGACGCCGTGCGTTCGGCCGTCGTCGCCGTCCGCCAGTTCCTGGCCGAGCAGGGCCTGCCGGAGGACGAGTTGACCGCGTGCGAAATCGCCCTGGTGGAGGCCTGCAACAATGCCATCCAGTACGCCCCTGTCCACCGACATGGCGAACCGGTCGAGATCAAGGCCATCTGCAATGGCGCAAAACTGGAGTTACAGGTCACCGATCACACCCCGGGGTTCGATTGGCCGGAGGCCGCCGCCCTGCCCGATCCGACCTGCGAGCGCGGTCGCGGCCTGTTCCTGATCCAGACCCTCATGCAGCCGGTGCGCTACTTCCGGGGTGGCACTGGCAATACCCTGGTGATGCGCCGGGGCCGGACTCGCCAGGGCTACCACCACTCGACGCTGGGGCCGGAGGGGTTGGCCCAGACGACCGAGACCGCCGAGCGCCTCCGCGACAGCGAACGGGTCATCACCGACATGGCCAAGGAACTGTGCGTGCGCAGCGAGAGCCTCTCGGCCATCTTCCGCTGCAGCGCCGAGTTGGGCCGGAGCAATGACTTGAAGGAATTCTCCGAGCGCCTGCTCAACGACCTGCTGCATATCACCTCCAGCGATTGGTTCGTCTTGCGATTGGTCAGCGGCAGCGACACTTGCCTGGAGGTCTTCGCCGCCTCGGAGCCGTTCTCGGTGCCCCTGCCGCCGGCCCTGCACCTGGACACCCCCGCGGCAAACCCAGGCGCAGTGGAATGGCAAGCCGCCAGCCAGCGCCGCGAAATCCGCTTCGACCTCGAGCACCCGCTCGCCGGCGCGGACCCGTTGACTTCCCTCGGCCGCAATTCCTCCGGCCTGGTGTGCCCGCTGTTCTTGCACGACCGGCTGATCGGCACCCTCGCCGTCGGCCGCGACCTCAGCGATGCCGAGCGCCTGTCGGCCCGCGAGGCGGAAGTCGTCCGGACCTTCGCCGGGTTCCTGGCCATTCAATGCGTCAACGCCCAATTGCAGGAAGATCACGTCAACGGCCGCTTGATCGCGCGCGAATTGGAGATCGCCCGCAACATCCAGCGCGCCCTGCTGCCCAAGTCCTTCCCCTGTGTCCGCGGCTTCAGCCTGTGCGGTTTCCTGCAGTCCGCCCGCCAGGTCGGCGGCGACCTCTACGACGTGCTGCCGGTCTCGGACGATGCCCTGCTCTTGATTGTGGCCGACGTGATGGGGCACGGCGTCCCGGCGGCGATGTTCGCCGCCATCCTCCGCAGCCTGGTGCGCGTCCTGCCCGAGTGGACGCACCAGCCCTCGGCACTGCTGTCCAAGATGAATCGCATGCTCTACGACGATTTGTCCGAGGTGGAGATGTTCATCACCGCCCAGTTGGCCTTCGTGGATATTCGCCAACGCGTCCTGACCGCCGCCAGCGCCGGGCATTGTCCCTTGCTGCTGGCCTCCGCTTCCCAGCCCGCCGTCCGCACGGTTTCTCCCGAAGGCATGCCCCTGGGCATCCTCCGCAACCCCGCCTTCACCGATGAAACCGTGCCGCTCGGAAAAGGCGCGCGGCTGCTGCTCTATACCGACGGCTTGACCGAATTGCGCGACGGCCAGGGCCAGTGCTTCGGCCAGCAACGCTTGATGCGCTGGTTGGCCAGCGCCGTTGCCCGCCGCCTGCCCGCCGACGCGATGAAAACCGAACTGGCGGCGTCCCTTGAACAATTCCAGCCGCTGGATCCATTGCCCGATGACCAGACCTTCCTGATCCTGGCCGAAGACAATTCCGGCTCCTAACCCTGTATGAAATCTGTTCTGCCTCTGTTTGTATTCATCGATGCCTGCGGTTGGGAGATCATCAAACATGACCCCTTCGCCCGGGAACTCGCCCCGCTCCGCCGGCGTCTGACCTCGGTCTTCGGCTACAGCTCGGCGTGCGTGCCGTCCATCCTCTCGGGTGCCTGGCCGGACCAACACCACAACTGGTGCTACTTCGTCTATGATCCACCGCACTCGCCTTTCCGGTCACTGCGCCCGCTCCGCTGGCTGCCCCGCCGGGTGACCAGCCGGCGCATCTTCCGGCGATGGCTTTCCCGGTTCGTCAAGGTCCAGTTGAAATTCCGCGGCTACTTCGACCTCTATAATATCCCGTTCCGCCACATCGCGCTGTTCGATTTCACGGAAAAGAAAAACCCCCTCGCCCCCGGCGGCATGAATCGCGGGGCCAACATCTTCGATTTCCTCGGAATCCATGGCATCCCCTACCACGTCAGTAATCCCGCCCGGAGCGAAGCTGACAACCTCGCCGCCCTCACCGCGCAAATCCGGGCCGAGGCCATCGATTTCGCGTTCCTCTACTGGCCCTACCTGGATGGACTGCTCCACCGCGTCGGCAACCAGTCACTCGAGATCCCCGCCAAGCTCCGCCAATACGAGCGTTGGCTGGAGCAACTCCTTCCCGAGGCCCGCTCCCACTACGCCGACGTCCGCCTCTACGTCTTTGGGGACCACGGCATGGCCAACTGCGACCGACTCCTGGACCTCAAGGCCCGGCTCGAGGCGCTCGAACTGCGTTTCGGCCGCGATTACGTCGCCGTCTATGACTCGACCCTGGCGCGCTTCTGGTTCCTCAACCCGGCGGCGCGAGACCCCATCGTCCGCTGTCTGGAGACCATCCCGGAGGGCCGGATTCTCCCCGATGACGAACTCAAGGCGTTGCGCGCCTGGTTCCCCGACGGCTACTTTGGCCAACTCATTTTCCTGGTCCAGGAGGGGGTGCTCATCGTGCCCAGTCATATGGGCGAACGCCCCATCCGCGCCATGCACGGCTATCATCCGACCGATCCACAAAGTTACGCCGCCTTCCTCACCAACCAGGCCGAACTCCCCGACGACCTCGGCGCTCTGCCGGATATCTACCGGCTGATGGTGCGGGACGCCGAAATCGCTCACACCCAAAACCGCTTGGCGGGCGCCCCGGTCCGCGGGGCCACGCGTTCGTCCGTGCCGCTGGCGGCCGGCATGGCCGCGACGCTCGCGCGCCGCCTCCAGTGCTCGTGAATCCCACCCTGCGCCAGCCGATGCGGATGCTCCGCCACGTGCGCGAGGTCCGCGCCCTGGGCGCCGACGGACCGTCCCGCCGGCGGCTGGGCCGGAACATGATTCAAGCCAACCTCAAGCGACTGCACTTCGGCTGGTTTTGGGTCTCGACCAAACTCCTGGGCCGCGGGCCGGTGGGTGTCCGCCTGCGCCTGCCCCAGGAAGCACGCAGCCGCGGGCGCCCGTCGGCTCCTCCCGAACCGGGGCCGTTCCCGGAACCGTTTCCCTTCCATTACCGGGCGGCCACGACCGATCTGTTGGTGCTGGAGCAGGTCTTCGTGGAGCACGAATACGCGGCCGCCGGGATTGCCCCCGAGGGTATCGAGTTCATCCTGGACCTGGGCAGCAACATCGGTCTGACCGCGTTGTGGTGGGCCTGCCGCCACCCCGCCGCCCGCATGATCCTGGTCGAGCCGGATCCGGACAACTTCGCGCTCTTGCAGCAGAACACCGCGCCGTTCAAGGACCGTTGCCTGCTGGTCAACGCCGCGGTCTCGCACACGTCCGGCCGCACGCGGTTTTTCCGCGCGGAACGCGAGTACGGTCATTCGATCCTGCGCACGGCCGATTGCGTTTCGGAGATCGAGGTGCAAACCCTGACGCTCAACGCCCTCCTGGACCTGGCGGGTTTCCCGCGGCTGGATTTGCTGAAGATGGACATCGAGGGTGCTGAACGCCTCCTGATGCCCACTATCCCGAGTTGGAACCTGGTGCCCCGCTTTCTCATCGCCGAGTTGCACCCGCCCTACGAGTTCAAAGACTTCGCCGGGCATTGCCAGCAGGTGGGCCTGCGGGCTATCGCTCCGGGCCCCGGCACCGGCGCCGGCAAAGTGCCCCTGGCGGTCCGGGCTTCCGAAGCGCTCGACCGCCATTGACGCTGGCCGCGCGGATTTCGTGAGCCCGACCCGGCGGACCCGAGCCGGGCCGATGTGGTGCGGGAGGATGCCGCGCTATTGACTTGGCCCGACTGCCCGCGCACCCTTCCCGCATGAGCCTGGCCCGCATGTTTAAACCCGGCTTGCGTCGGGTGGCGCAGCCATCCCGGGAAGCGCCATTGCGTCAACGAAACCCGATGCCCCAATGGCGCAAGCGGAATCCAATCGCGATCGGCTGCTTGCTCGCGCTGGTCAGCCTCGGCAGCGGCCCGGCGCAGGCCGACTGGCCGGAGTTTCGCGGGCCTTGGGGTGACGGCCACGTCTCCGCGCCGGGAACCGCCCAACCGGTCGGCCTGCCGCTGCACTGGAGCGAAACCCGCAACGTCAGGTGGAAGACCGCGATCCCGTATCGGGGTTGGTCCACACCGGTGGTGTTGGGCAACCAGGTTTGGCTGACGACCGCCACCGTCGATGGACACGACTTTTACGCCGTGTGCGTCGATGCCGACACCGGCCGGATTCGGTTCAACGAGCGGGTCTTTCATTCGGATAATCCCGAGCCGTTGGGCAATGGGGCTTCCATGAATTGTTACGCGACGCCCTCGCCAGTAATCGAGCCGGGCCGCGTCTATGTCCATTTCGGCAGTTTCGGGACTGCCTGCCTGGACACGGCGACGGGCCAGGTGCTCTGGCGGCGGGACGACCTCCGGTGCCGTCACTACCGCGGCCCGTCGTCCTCGTTGGTGCAATTCGAGAACCTGGTCATCCTCACTTTTGACGGCGTTGATTTGCAATACCTGGTCGCCCTGGACAAGCAAACCGGTAAAACCGTCTGGAAGACCAACCGCTCGGCCATCTGGAACGACGAGGACGTGCCCGGGCCAATGGCGCGCGACGGCGACTTGCGCAAGGCCCACAGCACGCCCCTGATCGTCACGGTGGCCGGCGAACCTCAAATGCTCAGCGCGGGCGCCAAGGCCGCCTACGGTTATGACCCGCGGACCGGCCGCGAACTGTGGAAGGTGCATCACCTGGATTACTCGGTGGCCCCGCGACCCCTGTTCGATGGACGCCTGGCCTTCATCGTGACCGGGTTGACCAAACGCGAGTTGTGGGCCATCAAACCCGACGGACACGGCGATGTGACCGACACGCACGTGGTCTGGAAGCTCAACACCCACGTCTGCAAGTACGCCTCGCCGCTGCTGGTGGATGGCCTGATCTACATGGCGGCCGAGGAGAGCTTTATCACCTGTGTCGAGGCGGCGACCGGCCAGGTCGTCTGGACCGGGCGCGTGGGAGGCCGGTTCGCCAGCTCGCCGATCTATGGCGACGGGCGTCTCTATTTCTTCGATCAGGACGGCACCACCAAAGTCCTGAAACCCGGCCGCACCCTCCAGGTGCTGGCGACCAACACGCTCGACGACGGTTTCATGGCCTCGCCCGCGGCCGCCGGCAAGGCCTTGTTCCTGCGCACTCGATCCCATCTCTACCGGATCGAGTCGGGCGGAGCCGAGAACAATTAGCCGGTAACGCCTGTGCCGGATCAGCCTGTCCGCCGAGGTCGCCGTTGGCACGGTTCGATGTGGCCTGAAATTCCTGCCCGGATTGAACGACGGTG
>JAGWYX010000037.1 GCA_018969165.1 Verrucomicrobiota bacterium | reverse complement strand
CTCCTCCCGTCCGGGCCTACGCTCGGCGGCGCCCCGTTCAACTTCGCCTGCCGCGTCGGTTCGTTGGGCGACCGCGCCCTGATCGCCAGTCGTCTCGGGTGCGACGAACTCGGCCAGCGCGCCCGCGAGCGGCTTCAGGCGCTGGGCCTGGACGCGCGACTGGTGCAGCGCGACGAGTTGCATCCCACCGGCACGGTGCGCATCACCCTCGATGCCCGCGGCAACCCCGACTTCGACATCGTGCCGGACGCGGCCTACGATTACATCGAAGCCACCCCCGCGCTCCTGGAGGCGGCGGCGGCGGCCGATTGCATCTGCTTCGGCACCCTGGTCCAGCGGAGCGCCGCGGCGCGGGCCGTCCTGGAGCGGGTCCTTGCGGCCGCGCCGAACGTTGAGAAATTTCTCGACCTCAACCTGCGCAGGGATTGTTACTCGCCCGAAACCATTGTCGCGTCCCTGGACCGGGCCGACCTGCTCAAGATGAACCAGGCCGAAGCCGAACACCTGGCCGAACACTTCGGCTTCCGTCATCGGTCGCTGCCGGCGATCGGGGCGGCGGCTCTGGACCGGTGGAAACTCACCCGGGTCCTCATCACGTTGGGTGAGCGAGGCGGCTATGCCGCGGGCCGGAATGGCGAACAGGTGTACGCCCCGGGCTACGCGGTCCCGGTCGTGGACACGTGCGGTTCCGGTGACGCCTTCTCGGCCGGGTTCATCCACGCCCACCTGCGGGGGCAGTCCCTGGCCGAGTGCTGTGAGCTGGGCAACGCGCTCGGGGCGCTGGTAGCCACCCAAAAAGGGGCGACCGCGCCGATCCCGGCCGCCGCGCTCGAGGCCTTTCGGCGCGCCAAACACCAGCGCATCGGTGATCCGGAATTCGAGCGATTTGCCGTGGCTTAGGTTGTTCACACCCCAATTATGAATGCATCCCAATCAGCGTTACGCCGCGACGCACGAGTCGGAGTCTGTTTTGAAGTTCGGCCCACCGGCGGTCCGCTCCACGAATCGATGTTCGGTAGGGCGACGGCCTCCAGCCGCGCCCCTGGCGGATTTGACGACGGCGCGCCGGGACGGCGCCGCCCTACCGGGTTCAGGGTCCCAATGCGCGTCCAAAACGTCGAGACTCCCCATGAAACGGGTAGCAGCGGACGTCAGTCCGCTCACGCTTTGGTCAGGGGCGTTCAGCGGCGAGTCCTCGGCGGTTGTACCCTGTTCCTTACCGTCCTGGGCGTTTTCGCCGCCGATCCTCGGTGGGTTCATCTGTCGAGCAAGACCGGCGACCTGCCGGTGCCCGGCCAATCCACCGAGCAGACCGGCGCGCTCGTCGCCGACCTGGACCGGGATGGGGTCAACGATTTTGTGCTGAGTTTCCGGCAGCGGGCGCCCGCGCTGGTCTGGTACCGCCGCCGCAAATCCGGCTGGGACCGCTACGTCATCGACAAAGATTACCTGACCGTCGAGGCCGGCGGCGCGGCGTATGACATCGACGGCGACGGGGATTTGGATATCGTTTTCGGCGGCGACTGGCAGAGCAAGGAACTCTGGTGGTGGGAGAACCCGTATCCGAATTACGATCCGAGCGTTCCCTGGAAACGACATCTGATCAAGAAGGACGGCGCCACCCAGCATCACGACCAGATTTTCGGCGACTTCAAAGGCACAGGCAAAGCGCAACTGGCGTTTTGGAACCAGGGTGCCAAGACGCTTTTCCTGGCCGACATCCCGCCGGATCCGCGCCACGCCGAGGGCTGGCCCTACGGGGCGATCTTCTCCGGGGCCGCGGGTGAAGGCGGCGCCCTGCGCTATGCCGAAGGCATCGCCGCTTATGACATCGACGGCGACGGCAAGATCGATTTACTGGCCGGCAACTACTGGTTCAAGCATCTGGGCGGAAACCGTTTTCAGCCGGTCAAGTTCGCCGACTACGGCGGGCGCCTCGCGGTTGGAAAATTCAAACCCGGCCGTTACCCGCAGATCGTCGTCGCCCCCGGCGACGGCGTCGGACCGCTGACCTGGTATGAGTGCGTGGGGGATCCCGGCAACTCCGCCGACTGGGTGGGCCACGTCCTGCTCGAACGCATGGTCCACGGCCACAGCCTCCAGGTGGCCGACCTCAACGGCGACGGGCACCTGGACATCTTCGCCGCCGAAATGGCCAAGTGGACCGAGCGCCGGCCCGATCCCGACAATCCGAACGCAAAGGCGTGGATTCTCTACGGGGACGGCCAAGGCCACTTCCGCAAGACGGTGTTCGCGACCGGGATCGGGTTTCACGAGGCGCGCGTGGCGGACCTGGATGGCGACGGCGACCTGGACATCCTGGACAAGCCGTATAACTGGGAGGTACCGCGGGTGGACGTGTGGCTGCAAAACGGCACCGGGGCCGGGAAATGAACGCGAACGATCCTTGCGCGCCGGGGTCCGAAAAAGAATCGACGGCGCGGCGGGTTCCCTGCATGGTGTTGGGCCGGAAACACCGGCGGGCGACCGCTCGCGTCCGCCGGTGATTCGGACGGCTCGCCGGGCGGCGCCGCCGAAAGCCCAGGCGGCGGCCTGAACACCTGCTGCCGGCGACAGTTTGGCCCACGAGCACGACGACGCGATGAAGCAGCTTGCCCAATACCAGGACGGACGCCTCGAAATCCAAGAGGTTCCCCAGCCCACGCCGCCGCCCGCCGGAGTGCTGGTACGCACCACCCACTCGGTCGTCAGCGTCGGCACCGAGAAAATGAAGGTCGAACAAGCGCGGATGAACCTCCTCCAGAAGGCCCGGGCCCGGCCCGATCAGGTCCGCAAGGTGCTCGAGACCGCCCGCAACCTGGGCTGGCGGTCGGCCCTGGAAAAGGTGCGCAACCGGCTCGAGTCCCCCACGCCGCTGGGCTACAGCACCGCCGGCATCGTCGTCGCCGTGGACCCGGCCAATACGCGCTTTCGTGTCGGCGACCGCGTGGCGTGCGGCGGAGCCGAATGCGCCTTTCACGCCGAATTCATCGCCGTGCCGGACCTGCTGGCGGCGCCGGTGCCGGCCGCGGTGCCGAACTGGCAGGCCGCCTACACGACGCTCGGCTCGATCGCGCTGCACGCGGTGCGCCAGACCGAACCGCAATTGGGCGACCGGGTGCTGGTGCTGGGGCAGGGCCTGATCGGTTTGCTGCTGACGAACCTGCTGACCCTGGCCGGCGCGCGTGTGATGGCCGTGGATTTGCTGCCGGCCCGGCGCCCGTTCAGCCGCGCGATGGGCGCCGAGCACACGGTCATCCTCGGCGAGCAGAACCTCCGCGAAGAAGTGCGCGCCTGGACCGACGGTTACGGGGTGGACGCGGTGGTGCTCTGCACCGCCACGCAGAGCAACACGCCGATCGAGCAGGCCGCCGAGGCCTGTCGGGACCGGGGGCGCCTGGTGGATGTCGGCATCACCCACATCGAGTTGCCGTGGAAACTTTTCAATGAAAAAGAACTCGAAGTCCGCTTCTCCCGTTCCTACGGCCCCGGCCGTTACGATCTGAACTACGAATGGGGCGGACACGACTACCCGGTCGGCTACGTGCGCTGGACCGAGCAGCGGAATTTCCAGGCCTGCCTTCAATTAATGGCCGAGCAAAAGCTCCGGCTCGAGGCCCTCACCACCCGGCGCGTGCCGTTCCTCCAAGCTCTCCCGGTCTATCAAGCCCTCGGAGCGGGCGGCGCCGATGTCGGGATTGTGCTCGAGTATCCCGCCGCCGCGGAAGAAACCGGCCCACCCGGCGGCGCCACCCCGCCAATCCAGGCGCAACGCCCCGCCGGCGCCGACCTTGCTCAAAAGCTCTCCTCACCCGTCACGCGATTGGATGTGATCGGCGCCGGCAACTTTGCGCGGACGATGCTCCTGCCGCATTTGCGGGGCCAAATCCCGTTCGGCACGGTCGTCAACCAGACTGCCTTGAGCGCCAACCATGTCAAAACCAAGTTCGGGTTCCAGCGGGCCGAGACGGAGGCGCAGCGCGTCTTCGAGGCTGCCGGGTCCGCGGCCGTGATCATCGCCACTCGCCACCATTTGCACGCCCCGCTGGTCAAAGCGGCCGTGGCGACCGGGCGCCACGTGTTCGTCGAGAAGCCGATCTGCCTGACCCGCGCCGAGCTGGCCGAACTCGACACCGCCGTCGCCGCCAGTCAGGCCACCGTGCAGGTCGGGTTCAACCGCCGGTTCGCCCCGGCCAGCCAGGAACTCCAACGCCTGCTGGCGGCCGCGCCGGGACCCAAATCTCTCAGCTACCGGGTCATGGCCGGCACGCTCGACCCGCAGCATTGGATGGCCAATTTCTCCGAAAGCGGCGGGCGCGTGCTCGGGGAGGTGTGCCATTTCCTGGATTATTTCCGGTTCCTGCTCCGAGCCGAGCCGGTGCGCGTGTTTGCGCAAACGACGTGGCCGGCCACCGGCCGTCAGGCCTGCCCCGACAGCGTGGCGGTGCAGGTGGAATTTGCCGACGGCTCCAGTGGCCAGTTGGATTACAGCGCGGCGGGCGATCCGGCATTTCCGAAGGAGTCTTTTACCGTGTTCGCGTCGGGCCTGGTGGCCGAGGTGGTCAACTTCCTCGAACTGCGCGTTTACCGTGGCCGCAAGCGGCGCACCCGTTCGTATTCGTCCAAGGGGCATGCCGAACAAATGGCCGCCTGGCGGCGGTTTTTGCTGGGAGAAACCGGGCACCCGTTTCCGTACGGAGCATCGCGCGGGAGCATGGAGCTGACCTTCGCGGTGCTCGATTCGATTCAACAGGCGCGCGCCGTCCAGCTCGCCTGATGAGGAGCAAGCTGCACTGGTATTGGCGCCGGCTGCGCGCCATGCGCCCGGTCGAGGTCGGCCGTCACGGCCTCAAAAAATTGCGCCAGCTCGCCGACAGCCGCCGCTTGCCGGACTGGCCCGGGCTATCGCTTGATCCGGCGGACCCGCCGACTTTCCCGACCCTGCCGTCGCTCGCGGTCCTGCCCGCGGTCCTGCGCCAGGCGCTGCAGGGCGACGCCGCGGCCATCCTGGCCGGTCGCTGGCGAGCCTTCGGCCACCTCGAGCTTCGCGTGGACAACCCGCCGGAGTGGCACACCGATTACCTGGCTGGGATCGATCTGAGGTCCGATGCCTCGGCCTTCCGGCTCGAGCACCGCCAACAGCCCGGCGGGGCCGACATCAAACTGATCTGGGAACCCAACCGCTGGTTCCAATTGGTCCGGCTGGCGCAGGCCGCCTGGGCGCTCGGAGACGCGCGGGCGGCCGACACCTGCCGAGCCTGGCTGACGGACTGGGCGCGACGAAATCCCCCTTACCGCGGCCTGAACTGGACCAGCGCGCTGGAAACGGGTTTGCGCCTGGTCCAGTTCGCGTGGATGGACGCGCTGCTCGCCGCGGCCAACCGGCTGAGCGCGGATTGGGCTGGAGTGCGCCGCGAGATTCTGCCGGCGCACACGTGGTACACCTGGCGGCATCGATCGTTTGGTTCCTCGGCCAACAACCATCTGCTCGGCGAACTGGCGGGCCTGCTCCTGGCCGTGGCGCGCTGGCCGACCCTGGCCAGGCTCGCCGCGCCGCTCGAAAGGCTCCAGGCCACTTGGGAACGCGAAGTGCTCCGCCAGTTCGCCCCCGACGGCGGCAACCGCGAGCAGGCCCTGGGCTACCACCTCTTCTCGTGGGAATTCTGCTGGCAAACCCAGGCCGCACTCCACGCCGCTCACCGGACCGTTTCCACCGAAGTCACCGAGCGGCTGAGCCGGGCCGGCGAATTCTACGCGCGATTGAAACTCGACGAATGGGATTACGGCGACTCGGACAACGCGTTCGTGACGCCGTTTTTCGCCGATGAAACCCAGGCGGCCCAGGAATGGCGCGCCTGGTTCCGGCAACCCGAGTCCAGCCCTGCCATCCAGTTCTGGTGGGGCACGCCCGCGCGGCAGGACCCGCGCGGCGCGGTTGATCGGCCCGGTGGCAGCGGACGTGCGTCCACTCAGGCTCCCCCACCAACCAGTCAGAGCCGACTCACGTCGGCTGCTACACGGTGGCGGATTTTTCCCGACGCGGGCTATGCCGTGTTCGCGACGGACGACTGGCGACTGCGATGGGATTTGTCGCCACTGGGTTATCTGGCGACGGCCGCCCACGGGCACCTGGATGCGCTCCATCTCTCGCTGGTTTATCGCGATGTCAGTTTCCTGGTTGATCCCGGCACCGGCGCCTATTACGCCGATCCGGCGGTCCGCGCTTACCTGGCATCGTGGCGCGCCCACAACGGGCCGCACCCGGTGGGCGCCAACTTCCCGGAGCGGCTCGGGACTTTTCTCTGGGGCAAGCCGCACGCCCGGCCAACCTGGCGACCGGAAGGCGCGTCGGCCCTCCGCGGCGAACTGGCGCTCCCACAAGGTGTGCTGCGGCGTGTGGTCAAGGAACTCGACCGTCACCAGGGATGGGAGGTAGCCGACGGTTTCGCGGCGCGACCGGCGGCCAAGCCAACCGCCTTCAACGTGCACTGGCAATTTGCTCCGGGCACCCAGGTCGAGCAGGTGGGAGAACGACAGTTTCGTGCCGCTCGAAACGGGGTCCAGTTGAACGTCGGGTGCACTGGCTCCTGGTCGGAGATTCGTCTGATCGTACCGCCTGGCCGTGCCGCAGACCGGCCCGCCCACCGGGTGGAGGAACCCGGCTCCGCCTCGCTGGAGATGATTTGTTCCAGCGCCTTCCGCCGGCTGGAGACCGGTCCGGCGTTGTGGTTGACCGGGCGCGGCGATCTGGCGGCGGGCTGCGGCACCCGGTTCGTTGCGGGGTCGGCGCCGGAAGAGACCTGACGTGAAGCCCTGCGTGTTGATCGTGGTCGAGAACCTGCCGGTGCCGCCGGACCGCCGGGTATGGCAGGAGGCGCGCGCCCTGCGGGATGCGGGCTACGCGGTCGTGATCATTTGTCCGCGGATGCACGGGCACAACCAGCCCGACGAGACCCTGGAGGGCATCCGCATTTACCGGCACCGGATTCACCTCCAGGCCAAGGGCTTTGCCGGTTTCTTTCTCGAATACGCCTCGGCGCTCTGGGGCGAGACCCGGTTGGCCTGGCGCGCCTGGTGGCGGCACCGTTTCCAGGTCATCCACCTGTGCAATCCGCCGGACCTGTTGTTCCTGGTGGCCTGGCCATTCAAGCTGCTGGGCGTGCGCGTGGTGTACGACACCCATGACCTGTGGCCGGAAATGTTCGAAGCCAAGTTCGGGCGCGGCGGGCTGGCCCGCGATGCGATGTACCGCGCCGTGCGGCTGGCCCAGCGACTGACCTATGCCTGCGCCGATGTCGTTTTGGCGACCAACGAAACCCACCGACGCTGCGCCCTGGAACAGGGCCGCAAAAGGCCGGAAGCCGTGTTCATCGTGCGCACGGCCCCAAAAATCGTCCAGGCCGCGGCTGCCGCCAACCCGGCGCTGAAGCGGCAGCGGCGGTTTCTGGTCGGCTACGTCGGGGTGATGGGTAGCGCCGACGGGGTGCATCACTTGCTGGAAGCCGCGGCGCATCTGGTGCATCGGCTCGAGCGCAGCGACATCCAGTTCTTGCTGCTGGGGTCGGGGCCCGAATTCGAGCGGTTGCTGGCCCAGCGGGACGCGCTGGGGTTGCGGGACTTTGTGGACATGCCGGGCTGGGCCGGGGACGACGTGCTGTTCCCGGCGCTGGCGACGATCGATCTGGGGGTGACCTGCGATCCACCCAACGGCTACAACCATAGTTGCAGTATGAACAAGGTCCTCGAATATATGGCCTTCGGGAAACCGCAGGTCCTGTTCGATCTGCGCGAATGCCGGGCCGTGGCCGGTGAAGCCGCGCGTTACGTCCCGGGTCAATCCCCCACGGCATTGGCCGAGGCAATCGCCACTTTGCTGGACGATCACTCGGCCCGCCAACGCATGGGCGAAATCGGCGCCCGCCGGATTCGCCAGGAATTGAACTGGGACCGGTCGGTCGAGCAATTGTGCCGGGCTTACGCGCGGGTGCTGGGTTGAGCGCGGCGGGTTCGCCAGCGCGGCGCGCTTTTCGCTTGGGTTTCCCGGTCTCGGAGAGTAACCGTTGAGGGTTGTGTGGTTTGTTGTTTGAGCGGGCGAAGCCGGATGTGGTCAGTTAATTGAAAAATCGCGATGGCAGTTTCAGCGTCATCCCCACTGGATCGGTGGGTCGAGTTCAAGCGCGAATGGAGCCTTGGCTGGCAGTCGATGCCGGACAAGCGTTTGTTCGGTGCGTTGCTCGTCGGGTGGCTTCTCCTGTTCCAGTACCTGGGCAACTCGACCTTCGGTTACGTGGACACGCCGTCGTTGTTCGCGTGGATGGACTACGCTTACAGCATGCTGGAGGACGATCGCCACTGCCGCTACATCCCCTTGGTGGTCCTGGCCTTGTTCTGGTGGAAGCGCCGCCAGTTGTGGGCGTTGCCCAAGCGCCCCTGGTGGCCGGCCTTGGGAATGGTGATCGGCGCGCTCCTCCTGCACCTGGCCGGCTTGATGATGCAGCAGACCCGCGTCTCGATCGTCGCCTTTTTCCTGGGGCTCTACGGCTTGACGGGGTTGGTTTGGGGGCGGGCCTGGCTGTGCGCCAGTTTTTTTCCCTTCGTCCTGTTCGCCTTTTGCGTCCCGCTGGGGACCCTGGCCGACACGATTACTTTTCCCCTGCGGATGTTGGTCACCAACCTGTCGGTCGGGATCGCCCGCGACGGATTGGGCATCGACGTGGTGAAGGTCGGCACCCAGATTTTCGATTCGCAACGCCTGTTCAACTTCGACGTGGCGCCGGCCTGCAGCGGCATCCGCAGCCTGACGGCCCTGCTGGCCCTGACCACGATCTACGGCTTTGTCACCTTCAAAGCCGGCTGGAAACGGTTGCTGATGGTCCTGATCGCCGCGCCACTGGCGGTCATTGGCAATGTCGCCCGCATCACCGGGGTCATCATCACCGCCGATGCCTTCGGCCAGCGCGCCGGCACCCGCTTCCATGATGGGGCCGGCTTTGTGACCTTTGCCGTGGCGCTGGCCTGCGTCATGGCCTTGGGCTACTGGTTGCGCGAGGACCGCCAGCCGGCGTTGGCGGAAGGAGCGGCCAAATGAGACGGCAATCCTGGCTCATCCTGCTGGTCGTTTGGGGGCTGCTGGGCTTGAGCGCCACCCTCATGGCTCGGTTGCAGCGGGCGCAACGCCTGGGCCGGCCGGGCCTCAAGGTCGTGGCCGAACCCAATTTCGATCCCCGCGGCAAAGTCGCCGGCGACCACTCGATCTACCTGCCCGATCGCGTGCTGGATTTCACCTCGCAACCGGCGCCGATCACCGATTTGGAATTGAACTGGCTGCCCCGGGACACCACCTACGGCCGCCGGGTCTATCACTCGACCGATGGCATGGAAATCCTCCTCAGCGCCGTCCTCATGGGCAAAGACCGCACCAGCATCCACAAACCCGAATACTGTCTGACCGGCCAGGGCTGGCGCATCCTCCGCGCCGACCAAGACACGATTCGGGTCGCGCGACCGCATCCCTACGATCTGCCGGTGATGAAGCTGACGACGGCGACCGAGGTGACGGTTCACCACCAGATGACGAGCCTGCGGGGGCTTTACGTTTACTGGTTTGTGGCGGACGGCGAACTGACCGCCGAACACGGCCAGCGAATGTGGTGGATGGCGCGGGACCTGCTTGAAACCGGGGTATTACAACGCTGGGCTTACGTGGCCTGCTTCGTCGTCTGCGAGCCGGGAGCCGAGGCCCGAACTTATGAACGGCTCAAGCGCTTTATTGCCGACGCAACGCCGAGATTTCAACTGACGACGGGGACCAAAGCTGATAAAAGTCCGGCCGCCACGAGATTCTAGCGGTTGCGGCGCCGCGCTGGCCGAAGCTCCCGGTCGTCCGGGGTGCGCCCGCGCCGCCAGCGGCAGCCGCCCGGCCAACAGCGGCCGCGAATCCGCCAAATATGCTCGGAAGACAACGACAATTGCGCAAACAGATGTACCGGCTGGTCGATGCCGGATTGTTTGCCATTGCCTTTCGCCTGGCGCACCTGCTGCGGTCGCACTGGCAACTGGCCATTCTGGGCGGCACGCCGGAGATACCCTCGTTCGAGGAGTTCAACTGGCTGTTCGTGGTGGTGTTGCTGCTGGCGCCGCTGTGGCTGGAGCTGGGGGGATTCTATAGCCGGCCCCTGTTGCCGTCACGGCGCTCGACGGCCTGGCGGCTGTTCAAAGGTTGCACCCTGGCCGTCATCTCGGTGATCTCGGTCATGTTCCTGCTGCGGATCCAACTGGCCCGTTCAGTCATTATCCTCTTCGGCGGCATCAGCTTCGCCCTGGTCCTGGTCAAGGAAGAGTTAATGCGGTGGTGGCTGCAAAGCGAGCTGGGCAAAGCCCAGTTCAAACAACGCCTGATCCTGGTCGGCAGCCCGGCGGACAATCGCCGGCTCGAACGAGAGCTGAAGACCGCCCGCGCCGAAGGGATCGAAATCCCCGCCCAAATGGACCTCAATACCGCCCCCATCGAGACCCTCGTCGAGTTGTTGCACGAACACTCCGCCAACGGCGTGGTCCTGAACACCCAGCAGGCCTACTTCGGTCAGGTCGAACGCGCCATCCAAATCTGTGAACTCGAAGGCGTCGAGGTCTGGTTGCTGGCCGATTTCTTCAAAACCCAGATCTCCCGCACCACGGTCGATGAACTCTATGGCCGCCCCATGCTGGTCTTTCGCTCCACGCCCGAGGCCTCCTGGCAGGCCGTCATCAAGCAGGTGGTGGACGTGATGGTCGGCTTTGTCCTGCTGGTCGCCTTCGGGTCGCTGGTCATGTGGTGGGTGGCCCTGTGGATTCGGCTGACCTCCCGCGGGCCGATCCTGTTCCGCCAGCAACGCAGCGGGTTGAACGGCAAACCCTTCGTGATGCTCAAGTTCCGCTCGATGGCCAGCGACGCCGAACAGCGCAAACACGAACTGGCCACCCTCAACGAAATGAAAGGACCCGTGTTCAAAATGACCAATGACCCCCGGGTGACCGCTGTCGGCCGCTTCATCCGCCGTTGGAGCATCGACGAACTGCCGCAGTTGTTCAACGTCTTGCGCGGGGAAATGAGCCTGGTCGGACCCCGCCCCCTGCCGGTGGACGAGGTGCGGCGCTTCGAAGACCTGGCCCACCGGCGCCGCCTGAGTGTCAAACCCGGCTTGACCTGCCTGTGGCAGGTCAGCGGCCGCAACCAAGTGACCAATTTCGGCGAGTGGGTGCGGTTGGACCTCGAGTATATTGATAATTGGTCGCTTTGGCTGGATTTTAAGATCCTCCTGCGCACGATTCCTGCTGTCTTTTCTGGGGCTGGCGCAAAATAAATGGCCGTCAACTCGGAATCCTCGGCATGCCTTAGGGTGCGCCCCGTGCCGCCCTCGGGCCGGCGCCCGCGGGCGCCGGGTACCGACCCGAGGGTCCTCGGATTGTGAATCCGGCCGTCGTCACGTCCATTGGTCTGAGGCGCACCTTGCCAGTTATGCTGAAACCCAAACGTCCAAAAAACGCCCTGCGCCCCCCGGTCTCGGTGGTCACTGGCGGCGCCGGTTTCCTGGGGTCGCACCTGGTGGACCTGCTGCTGAGCCGGGGCCACCAGGTGATCGCCATCGACAATTTCGTCACCGGCAGCGTGGACAACATCGCCCACCTCGGCGGGCACCCGGCCTTCAAGTTCATCCAGCAGGACGTGTCCGAGTTTATCTTCCTGGACGGGCCGGTGGATTTCGTCTGGCACTTCGCCTCACCCGCCAGCCCGGTCGATTACCTGGAACTGCCCATCCAGACCCTCAAGGTCGGCTCCCTGGGCACCCACAAGGCGCTGGGCCTGGCCAAAAACAAGGGCGCCCGGTTCCTGCTGGCCTCGACCTCCGAAATCTATGGCGATCCGCTGGTCCACCCGCAGACCGAGGATTACTGGGGCAACGTCAACCCCATCGGGCCGCGCAGCTGCTATGACGAGGGCAAACGCTGCGCCGAAACGCTGTTCTTCGATTATCACCGCCAGCACGGCGTTGCGATCAAGGTGGCGCGCATCTTCAACACCTATGGCCCGCGCATGCATCCCGACGATGGCCGCGTGGTGTCGAACTTCATCGTCCAGGCGCT
>JAGWYX010000884.1 GCA_018969165.1 Verrucomicrobiota bacterium | reverse complement strand
GTTGGACTCTCACCACCGCTTACGCCATCAACGACGCCGGCCAGATCGTGGGCGCCGGCCGCTTCGGACCAACCGACCGCCACGAATACGCCGTACTTTTGAATCCCCTGCCGATCCCTGGTCAGAGCAACCCACCGCCTGTGGTCACACTCTTGGCACCCACCAATAACAGCGCGTTTGCCAGCGGCACTACTCTGTCCCTGTTGGCTTCCGCCAGCGTGCAGTTCGGCAGCGTCACCGACGTTGACTTCTACGCCAGCGCCCAGTTGCTGGCCTCGGTGCCCAGTCCACCTTATCAATTCGATTGGACGAACGTCCCCGCCGGTAACTACCAGATTACCGCGGTGGCCCGGGACAGCCTCGGCCGGCAACAAAGTTCGGCGCCAGTGTCGGTGGTTGCCGCGGCGCCCAGCCCGGCCGCGCCCCGTGTCGCCATCCTCGGAGCCGCCACCCCGGCCGAGAACGGTGACCTGCAATACAAGCTGCGGACCACGCTGCTATTGCGGGGTGTGGACGTGATTCCGGTAACCACCAACGATCCAGTGCCCACCCTGGCCCAGTTGCTGCCTTACGACGCGGTGCTGGTTTACGACTCCCAGCCTTTCGATTCGCCGGCAGGATTAGGCGATTTGCTGGCCGATTACGAGAATGCCGGGCGCGGTGTGGTGGTCGCGCTGTATGCCGAGGACGCGTCCAAGAGCCCGCTTGGCGGACGGTTGCTGGCGGACGATTACGTTCCCTGGGCCAAGTCCATCGACAATTTCGGCCACTCACTGACCCTGGTAACGACTCTGACGGGCCATCCCATCCTGGCCGGGATCGGTAGTTTCACCGGCGGCCAATACACCTACTACCAGCAAAACGTTTCCCTCGCTCCCGGTACCGTGCCGGTCGCCAAGTGGAGTAACGGCCAGATGTTGGTGGCCGTCCGGCAGGTTGGAAACAGCCGGTTGGTGGGCCTCAACCTGTTTCCGGTGTCGAGTGACGCCCAAGGGGGCCAGGGCTGGCAGGCAACCACCGATGGCGCTCGACTGATCGCCAATGCGTTGGCCTGGGCCGCCGGTACGCCGTCCGAAACGGTGACCTTGACGACCGAATCGAACGTGGTGAACTATCTGCCCGGTCAGGATGTCGTGCTCGACGTCGGGGTAACCAACCTGACCACGGCCCCGGCCCGGGTGGACCTTTACGCCAACAACGCCCTGTTGACCACCCTCACGGCCTCACCCTTTACTTACACGTGGCTGCATCCAGCGCTGGGGAACTATACCACCCTGGCCGTGGCGACCGATGCCCAGGGCAACCTGTTGGCTTCGGCCCCGCTGCCGGTTACGGTGGACTCCCGGCTCACGATCCAATTGGTGGCGCCGACAAACGGTGTGGTCGTGAACTATCAGTCCAACCTGCTGATGCAGGCGTCGGTCACCGATCTGGACGCGCCCATCACGCAGGTGGATTTCTTCATTGACGGCAATCAGCTCATCGGAAGGGTGACGAACGCGCCTTACATGTTGAGCTGGAGAGCGGCTTACATCGGCACCTTCCCGCTCGATGCGGTTGCCACCGACACACTGGGCGCCAGTCATGCCACCCCACCGATCACCATCACGGTCACCAATTACAATCCCAACGCCGCGATTCGCACCGCCTGGATCGGCGGCACGGGCGATTGGCTGGCCGCCGCCAACTGGTCCAACGGCGTGCCGCGCGCCCAGGACACGGCCTGGATCGACGATGGGGGAACGGCGCAACTGGCCGTGGGTTCGGGTGCCGCCACCAATCTCACGATCGGTCTAAACGCGACGGGCGCGGTGGTGCAGACGACCGGCAACCTGACCGTCGAACAGTCGTTAATGCTCGGCGAGAACAGCGGCTCGTCGGGATTCTATGAACTGGACGGCCCCGGCCAACTTACCAGCGCCCAGTTGTTCCTGGGTGGGGCCGGTTCCGGCAATTTCGTGCAACGGGGAGGCACCAACCTCATCACCATCGATCTGATCATGGCTTGGAATTCAGGCGGCCAAAGCCTCTACGAACTTGACGGCGGTCAGATCGTCGCCGCCCAGGAAACGATTGGCGGCATGCAGACCGCCGAGTTTGACCAGAACGGCGGCACGAATGCCGTTCAAGGCCTGGAGGTCGGCGGGTCGGGACCCTCGGTCACCGGCCTGTACCGCTTGAACGGCGGCCTCCTGCGCGCCGTCGTCGAACGTATCGGCGCCCAGTATTATCCCTTGGTCGCCTACCTCGTGCAAACCGGCGGGGTCCACCAGGTCAGCCAGGAACTTTATGTGGGCGA
>JAGWYX010000883.1 GCA_018969165.1 Verrucomicrobiota bacterium | reverse complement strand
TTGGGTCAGGTGGAACATGTCCACCGTGGCTTTGCAGGCATAAATCCGGCCGCCGGCGTCGTGGAACATCTCCACAAACTCGGGGATCGGCGGGATGTCCAGCCTGGCCATTTCCTTGTTCATCATCCAAGTGGCAAAGGCCGACATGCCGGGGATGGCGCCGAGGATCGTCGGCAGTGGCAGACCTTTGGCGTCAGGCACCCGCATGGCCGGGTTGCCGACCGTGGCGATCTTGATGCTCCCCATGTATTTCTTCAGAATCCCGTAGAGGCCGAAGAAAGTGAAGAAGAGGTTGGCTTCGATCCCTTCCATGCGCGCTCCGTTGCCCATGATCAGTCCCGGGTAAATGCCGTCGAGTGAACCACGCGAGACGATGATCGAGACCTTTTTGATTTTTTCAGCCTGGTCAGACATAAGCAGCTCCTTCGGTCAGACACAACTTGCCGGTTTGGGATAGCCCGCAATTTTGGCGGCCTTCTTGATCGGGCCGTCCGGAAAAAGGGCGTAGAGGTCCTTGGTGGGAATGCCGCCGATCTTGTTCATGCGGCGCATGCCGGGTACCACGCCTTTTTCCTTAAAATCCTTGTCGATGAAATCCAGGACCCGCCAGTGGGCATCGGTAAGCGTGATGCCGAGTTCCTGGGCCAGCGCCCCGGCGATCGCGCGGTTCCAGTGCGCATGGTTGGTCAGGTAACCTTCGTCGTTCACTTCAATCGTGAATCCGTTGACTTGTTTCTGTGGCATAGGAGGTTCGTTGGTTGATGGGTTTCAGGCGGTCTCAGCCTGCAAGAGATCGGCGGGAATCTGTTTCCCGGTGCGGCTCATCTTGTGGTCGATGCCCGGCAGGGGCATCGCCTTGAGCAGCACGTTCCAGTAGATCCACCGGAAGGCCAGTTTGCCCAAGTGATTGATTCGAGATTCCTTCAGCAGGGAGAACGGGCCGATGCCCGGCAGCGGGTAATGCCCGGGCACCGGTTGCAGGTCATAATTGAAATCGAGCAGGAAGGCCTTGCCGTAGCCCGACTCGATGAAGCAGTTGGCATGACCGTCGAAATCCCGCTCCAGTGGTTCATCCCGCGTAAAGTGCAGGATGTTCTTCGTGAGCACCTCGGCCTCAAAATGGGCGACCGAACCGGCTTTGGATGCCGGCACATCGGTCGCATCGCCGATGACGAAGATGTTGCGGTGGTGTTTGGATTGAAGCGTGTGGCGATCGGTTGGAACAAAGTTCAATTCGTCGCCCAGCCCGGAGCGCTCGATGACCGCGTCCCCCATGTTCGTCGGCACGGTGACCAACAGGTCGTACGAAACCTCTTTCCCGTCCCAGGACACCATGGCGTGGCGTTCGTGGTCCACGCTGCCGATGTTGAAATCGGTGACAACGTTGATCCGTTTTTCTTTGAGCAGATAGCCGAGCACCTCCGAGCAGATGGGTTTGGTGAAGGCGCCCGACAACGGCGTCACGTAAGTCAACTCCGTCTTGTCGCGCAGGCCGCGCTCGGTGAGCCACCAATCGGCCAGAAACGCGAACTCCAGCGGCGCGACGGGACATTTGATCGGCATCTCGGAAATGTGCACGACCAGCCTCCCTCCCTCCCAACGACGCAGCGCGTGGTGCAACGCCGACGCGCCCTCGAAGGTGTAGAAATCGAAGATCCGGCTGCGCCAGTCGCCCGCCAGCAGCCCCTCGGTTTGGTCTGGCGCGGTCTTGGCGCCCGTGGCAATCACCAGCAGGTCGTACTTGAGCGAAACGCCCGAGGCGAGGAGCACCCGGTTCTGGTCAGCGTCGATCCGTTTCACTTTGGCCTCGACGTACTCCACACCGCGCGGCACAAAGGCGCGCTTGGGTTTCACCACGTCGGCCTCCGAGTAGAGGCCGAACGGCAGGAACAGGAAACCGGGCTGGTAGTAGTGCTTGGGATATTGGTCCACGAGCGTGAGGCGCCACTCTGCGGAATCGACTTTCCTGCGCAGGTGATTGGCCATCATTGTGCCGGCGGTGCCGGCGCCGAGGATTAGCAGTTGTTTCATAAATCTGTTTCGCCGTTCAGGAATTGTTCACGCAAGAAGCCGATGAGTCGCCGCACCCGCTCGTCCTTCAGGCGATAAAAGATCAGTTGACCTTCCCGCCGCCGTTCCACCACACCGGCCAGGGTGAGAATCTTCAACTGCTGCGAGACGTTGGACAATTGTTCCGCGCTGACGATTTCCACAATGTCGTGCACGCAGAACTCGTCCCGGGCCAGCAGGCAGATGATGCGAAAACGAATTTTGGTGGAAATGAGTTGGAACAAACCGATCAC
>JAGWYX010000036.1 GCA_018969165.1 Verrucomicrobiota bacterium | reverse complement strand
CCGCTTCTCGGCCTCCTTCTGCTGGACCAGGAGGGCCTCGATCTTCCTCTCCAGTTCGCCCACCGGGGAATTCACCTTGGCCGCGATCGATTTCAGCAGCTCCAATTCCTGGTTCGCCCGCCGATACGCCTCCAGGCCGGCGACCGCTTCGATGCGCCGCACGCCGGCCGCGATCGCGCTCTCCGCCACGATTCGGAACAGGCCGATCTCGCCAGTGGCGCGGGTGTGCGTGCCGCCGCACAGCTCCATCGAATAGCCGTCGAGAGCCGACGGCTGGCCGCCGATCTGCACCACGCGCACCACGTCGCCGTACTTGTCGCCGAAAAACTGCATCACGTCCTTGCGACGCCGCACCTCGACGTAGGGCACCTCGGTCCACGACACGACCGCATTCTCCAGGATACGCTCGTTGACGAGTCGCTCGGCGTCGGCGATCTGCCGAGGTGTCAGCGGTTGACTGTTGAAATCAAACGTGAGCTTGTCGGGCCCGACATACGAGCCCTTCTGCGTCGCGTCGCGGCTGACGACTTCGTGCAGCGCCCAGTGCAGGAGATGGGTCACGGTGTGGTGGCGCTGGATGGCGGCGCGACGCGACCGGTCGACCTTCAGAATCACCTTGAGCCTCTTGTCCGGATGGGTCGGCGGAAGAACGAGGTTTTTCTCAATTGGATCGATGATATGCAGGAAAACGCCGTTCGCTGTCTTCGTCGTGTTGACAATCCGAAAATTCCGGTCGGGTTTTATGCCGATGATTAGAACCTCACCTGCGTCGCCAACTTGACCGCCCATTTCAGCATAGAACGGCGTCTCAGTAGTGATGAGGTAGTTAGAACCCCGGTGCCCGCCCAACTCGGTTCCACATTCAAGAGTATCGTACCCGACAAAATGGGTCGGGCCGAAACCCAACATGGCTTCCGCAACCTCAATGACCTCTTTCTTCTGCGCCTTGCGCGCCCGCTCCCGCTGTTCGTCCATCAGCTCGTCGAATCCCTTCACATCGACGGTGAGCCCGCGCTCACGCGCCATCAACTCGGTCAGGTCCAGCGGGAACCCGTAGGTGTCGTAGAGCTGGAAAGCGAACTCACCGGACAGCACGGAGGACGGCGAGAGGGGAGCGTGCATGTCGCGCGCGCTCTCGGGGGGGGCGTGCGCGTCCCGCGTGCTCTCCTTGGCGTCTCGCCGAGGAGTTTGCGGTGTCCAAAGCCACGCGTCCTCCTTATCCGGCGGGACGCCGGAACCGGCACGCGGGACGCGTGCGCTCCCCCGCCCGCCCTCCGCCGCATGGCCTCGCCCCGTTAACCGCGCCGCCGCCTCGTTGAACATCTCGATCCCCCGGTCCAGCGTCCGGTTAAAGGCCTCTTCCTCGGCCCGAATCACCTCCTGCACGTGGTTCTTCTTGGCGCCAATCTCGGGAAACACGTGTCCCATCGTCTCCGCCAGCACCGCCACCAGCTTGTAGAAGAACGGCTCGTGGAACCCGAGCGTGCGGCCATACCGCACCGCCCGACGCAGGATGCGGCGCAATACATAATTCCGATCCGTGTTGCCCGGTTGTATCCCGTCCGCAATCGCAAATCCCAAGGTGCGGATGTGGTCGGCGACGACCCGGAACGCCACGTCGATCTGCTCCTGCTCGTTCGCGCCCGCGCTGCCGGGCCGCGGCAGCGTCGAACCGTACCTTTTACCGCTCAACGTTTCGATCGCCTCGAACGATGGCCGGAAAATGTCGGTCTCGTAGTTCGACACCGGCCGCGCGAAATCCGTGAATTGCCGCGTGCACTGCAGCAGGCTCGTGACCCGCTCGAAACCCATGCCGGTATCCACATGCCGCGCCGGCAGCGGCGAATAACTCCCGTCCGGGTTCGCATTGAACTGGATGAACACCAGGTTCCAAATCTCGATGCACCGCGCGCTGCCGGCATTGACCAGTTCCCCCCGGGTGTCGCCCTTCGGCGACAGGTCAAAGTGAATCTCCGAGCACGGTCCGCACGGACCCGTGTCGCCCATCATCCAGAAATTGTCCTGCTTGCCCCCGGTCCGGATGTGGATTTTCGGATCGAGCCCCGCGGCGGCGAACCGCCGCGCCCAGTGATCGTAGGCCTCCTGGTCGAACTCGGCGGGATCGCCGGCGCCCGGCTTATAAACCGTCGCGTAGAGCCGCGCTTTGGGAAAGCCCCAGACTTCAGTGACCAGTTCCCACGCCCACCCAATCGCTTCCTCCTTGAAGTAATCGCCGAAGGACCAGTTACCAAGCATCTCGAAGAAGGTGTGGTGATACGTGTCCAGCCCCACGTCTTCGAGGTCGTTGTGCTTGCCGCCGGCGCGGATGCACTTCTGCGTGTCCGCCGCCCGGGTGTCCCGGCCGGGCGTCACGCCCGCCCATTTGCTCACGTCGGCGGGTTTCTGCCCGAGGAAAATGGGCACGAACTGGTTCATCCCGGCGTTGGTGAACAGGAGATTCGGCGCCTCGGGCATCAGGCTCGACGACGGCACGAGGGTGTGCTGCTTCGACCGGAAGAAGTCGAGAAAATCCTGCCGAATTCGGCGGCTGGAGCGAATATCAGAGACTGTCATTTCCAAACTTCTTCGGGGCGCTGGCGACGCCCTGAGCAAAAAATCAAGCCGCGAGCATAGTCCCAACGCGTTCTGCAACGCCAGTGGAACTTTTTTCCGCCCGCGTTCCCCCGCCACGGAACCTCGCCGGCCGTCTGGACCGCGGCCCGGACCCCCGCGAACCCGAGCATTACCATGGCAGAATTCTTTGACATATGTGCTGGATCTTCCGGCGCTGGATTGGGAGCCGCGCATCCTCCGGGAGAGGCAGCGGCCCGCCGCCTTGACGGTCCACTGACTCGCGTCAGGAGGAGTGGGCGCGCGACGCGGCGCGCGCGGCGGTTCGCAGGGCGGTGACCAGCCCCTCGACCGTATGCGATCGGGCTTCGATGGCCGGCCGCAGGCCCAGGGCTGCGAGGGCTTTGCTGGTCTCCGGCCCGATCGAGACGAGCCGCAGGGCCGGGAATTTCTCCGTCAGCTTGGGCAGATTGAACCGTTGGTGAAACTGTTCCACAGTGGACCCGCTGGTGAAAGTGATCCAGTCGGCGCCTTTCTCAATGAGCTTGGACGCCGCGCCGCACGGGTCGTCGGTGGCCGGTTCGGTTCGGTAACAAGCAACGTCGTCCACGATGGCCCCCAGATCTTCCAGGAGTTTCGGCAGCTCGGG
The DNA here is from genome assembly GCA_018969165.1 of Verrucomicrobiota bacterium. GTDB lineage: Bacteria > Verrucomicrobiota > Verrucomicrobiia > Limisphaerales > JAGWYX01 > JAGWYX01. Next base: position 8,932 of record JAGWYX010000036.1, on the reverse strand, counting down.
GTTCGCGACTTCGGCGCGCATCAGCAGCACGCGGCGGTTCTCCATGCTTTCAAACGTCGCGAACGACCTGGCGACCTGCGCGGCGGTGGCTTCCTTGGGCATCAGGTCCACCTGGAGCCGGAACTCGCGCAACCGGGCGGCCGTGCCGGGTCCGACCGCCGCGAGGCGCACCCCGCCGATGTCGCGCATGTCCTGGAACTGCTTGAAGAAATACTCGAAGAACGCGGTGACGCCGTTGACGCTGGTAAACACCAGCCAGTCATAGGCGTTCAACCCGACCAACGCCTCGACCAGCGCGACCTTGTTCGTTGGCGGGCCGATTCGGATGGTGGGAACTTCCAGCACCTCGGCGCCCAACTCCTGCAACGCGCGGACCAGTGGCGCCGCCTGATCGCGGGCGCGCGTCACCACGATGCGCTGGCCGAACAAGGGGCGCGTTTCAAACCAGTTCAGGCGCCGACGCAGCTTGACCACTTCGCCGATCACGATCACCGCCGGCAGGGTGAAATGCGCCCGGTCCGCCAGGTCGGCAATCGTCGTCAGCGTGCCTTCGAGGGTCCGCTGGCGGCCCAGCGTTCCCCAGCGGATCATGGCCACGGGCGTGTCCGGCGACCGTCCGTTGGCCATCAGCGCCGTGGCGATGGCCCGGATTTGCCTGGCGCCCATCAGCACGACCAGGGTGCCGGGAATCCTGGCCAGGTGCGCCCAATCGATCTGTGGCTGGTCTTTGTCCGGATCTTCGTGCCCGGTGACCACCGTGTAACTCGAGCAGCAGGCGCGATGGGTCAACGGAATGCCGGCGTAGTTCGGCACCGCTTCGGCCGACGAGACTCCGGGCACCACTTCGAACGGGATGCCGGCTGCTTCCAACATCTCGGCCTCTTCGCCCCCGCGGCCAAAGACGTACGGATCGCCCCCCTTGAGGCGCACCACGGTCTTGCCCTCGCGGGCCTTGGAAAGCAGAAGGTCGTTCAGCGTGTCCTGAGACAAGGCGCGCGCGCGATCGTGTTTGCCCCCGTAAATCAATTCGGCCGCGGCGGGCGCCAACCGAAGCAATTCGTGGTTCACCAGCCCGTCGTAAATCACCACGTCGGCTCGCCCCAACAATTCCGCGCCGCGGAGCGTCAGCAGGCCGGCATCCCCGGGTCCGGCGCCGACCAAATAGACCATGCCTTTCGGTTGCATGCGGTACAATTCTAGCGAGGCGTCGCCTCCGACCTCAAGTCACAGAATCTCCGCCGCCACCTGCCGCCCCAGCTCCTCCGCCTGGCTGACGCGACGCGCGCCTTCGGCCCGGCGGGCGGGCGGGCGCTTGAACGACACGGCCCGCAGCCGAAGTTGGTGTCCCAGAACCTGGGCGTAGGCCGCCACCGGGCTTTGGCAACCGCCGCCCATCGCGGCCAGAAAGGCGCGCTCGGCCGTGACGCATTGCAGTGTGTTCCAGTGAGTCAGCCGCTGGCAGATCGGCTCCAACCGCTTGTCTTCGGCCCGGACCTCGATGCCGATGGCCCCTTGCCCGACACACGGCAGCATCTCCGCCGGATCCAACACCGTGGCGCACAATCCCGCCGGAACACCGGCGCCCCGCAAGCGGCCGTTGGGCAGGATTTGAAATTTCAATCGTCCCAAGCCGGCGGCGGCCAGCACCGTCGCATCGAACTCGGGTTGGGTCGCCAGTTTTTGCAGGCGAGTGCCGACGTTGCCGCGAAGCTCGACCACGCTCAAGTCCGGTCGCAGCGCCAGCAACTGGGCTTTGCGCCGGGGGCTGCTGGTGGCCACCGTCGCGCCGACAGGCAAATCCTTGATCCTGGCGCCAGGTTTGAGAGCGCGCTGCACACGCTGTCCCGGCGTCCACTCCGTCGGGGTGGCGCCACTCGGCGCCCCCGGCAGCCCCGCGTCCCGATAGACCAGGACATCCCGCGCGTCGGCGCGCTTGCCGACGGCCCCCAGCTTCAAGCCGGGCGGCAGCTCGGTTGGCAGGTCCTTGAGGCTATGGACGGCCAGGTCGGCCTCGTTGGCAAGGAGAGCGGCTTCGAGTTCCTTGGTGAACAGTCCTTTGGGCAATGGTTCGTCCGCCTGGCCCAGGGCCGCGGTCTGTAGTTTGTCACCAGTCGTCTTGATGATCTTGAGTTCGAACGCTAACTCGGGAAACGCGGCCCGGCACTCGGCCAGCACGGCATTGGCCTGGGCCAGGGCCAGGGCGCTCCCGCGCGTGGCGAGCCGGATCGGCGGGGCAGTCTCCGGCGCAGCCGAGGAATCGGGTCGGGGGTGGGGGCGTTGAGGAGTCGCGGACGCGCGGTGGCCGGGACGAGGATCATCGTGGGTCATAAGCGGGGCGGGATGGCCGTGGGAAGCCGGTCGCGAGGCGGGAATCCAGGAGCGCCCGGACCTTGTCGCGGATGATCTGTTCGCAGCGGGCGATTTCTTCCTGGCGCTGCTTGAGGTAATCGTCGGCGATCGCCTGGAGGTCGTCGATGTTGTAGAGGTAAACGTTTTCCAGGAAATTGACCTCCGGCTCGATGTCGCGCGGCACGGCAATATCGATCAAGAGCAGCGGCCGGTTCTTGCGCCGCTTCAGCAGCGGTTGCAGCTTCGTCCGGTCCAGGATGTAATGCGGCGCCGCCGTGCTGCTGATGATGATGTCGATCCGCTCGAACTCCGCCAGCCAATCGTCAAACGGGATGGCGCGTCCGCCCAGCTCGGTCGCCAGCGCCTGCGCCCGCTCGTGGGTGCGGTTAGTCACGACCAACTCCCGCGCCCCACGGCTCAGCAGCGCGCGGGCGGTCTTTTCGCTGGTGTCGCCGGCGCCTACGACCAGCACCGCCCGGTCGGCCAGGGCCGTGAAGATCTTCTCCGCCAGCTCGGCGGCGACCGATCCCACCGACACGCTCCCGCGCTGGATGTTGGTTTCGGTGCGGATTTGTTTGGCGACGTTGAAGGCCTTCTGGAAGGCCCGGTTCAACCCGCCGCCGGTATGCTTGTGTTTGAGCGCCAACTCGTAGGCCTTCTTGAGCTGCCCCAGGATTTCCGTCTCGCCCAGCACCATCGAGTCCAGGCCCGAGGCCACCTTGAACAGGTGCTCCAGGCTCTGCGGCTCGCCCAACGCATAGATGGCCCCGTCGAGCACCGGTTCTCCGGATTGCTGACCGCGGAGGAACTGCTCCAGTTCAACCAGGGCCTGCCGCTCCTGGCCCGCGGCGGCGTAGATTTCCACCCGATTGCACGTGGACAGGATCACCGCCTCTTCAACCTGGCCGGCCTGGCGCAAGCGCCGGATGGCCTCCGGGATCGATGCCTCCGCGAACGCGAACCGCTCGCGCACGGTGACCGGGGCGGTGTGATGACTCAAGCCGACGACCAGGACGGGCATAGTCAGGGATGATGAATGCCAGACAACAGGTTGAATCCCCAGAACGTCAGCAGCACAAACGCGAAGCTGCCCAGCACCCCCAAGGCGAAGCGCCGGCCGCCCTGCGCGAAGCGCCAGCGCATGATGACCTGGCTCAAGTACAGCAACCAGACGACTACCGACCAATGGATCTTGGCGTCTGGCTCATAATACACCCCTTTGGTCTGCTTGAGGTTCATCGACCCGGCCACCAATCCCAGCGTCAGGAGGATAAACCCGGCCACCAGCAGCCGGCTCATGACCGTTTCCAGGCGCTGGATCGGCGGCAGCAGGGAGAGGACGGCGCGCAGCTTGTGGAACTTCAGATTGCGTTCCTGGGTCAGGAACATCAGCGCGGCGATCGCCGCCAAACCGAACGCCCCGTAAGCCAGCAGAATCACGCTGGCATGCAAACTGGCCAATCCATGCGTGAACTGCGGCTTGGGCCCGCGAACGTCCAACGACGGCATCAGGGCGAAGACCCCCACGGCGAACAGGATGGGCGAGGCGAACGCGCCCAGGAACCGCAGGCGCGACCAAACGCCCACGACCAGGTAGGCCGCGACGATGGTCCAGGCAAAGAAGGTGGTGGCCTCGTAAAGGTTGTTAACCGGGCAGCGGTTCAAGGAAAAACCGCGCAGGATCATGGCCGCGGTGTGGAAGACCAGGGCCGAGGCCAGCAGCAGGTAATTCACCCGGTTATCCTGGCGGAATCCGTGCCGCCAAAGGAATACCGAGTAAACGGCGCTGACACCGTAAAGCCCGACGGCGATCAGGAAGTAATGTCGGTCCGTGAACCAGTTCACGCGGCCAGCTTAGTTCGGCCGCCGACGCCGGCAAGCCACAACTGGCGCCCGGGTCCGGTTCCCGGCGGGGCTGTAAGCCGAATTCTGTCTGCGTTCCGTGAGGAACGGAGAGGATCATTTCTCTGAGCGGCCCTACCCGAAACCCGGCTTGCGCCACGGCGCGGGCCGCGCCTGGGTTTCCTATTTGGCCTTGCACCCGGTGGGGTTTTCCGTGCCCCCGCGATTGCTCTTGGGGCGGTGGTCTCTTACACCACCTTTGCACCCTTACCGCCGACACGCGAGGCGCCGGCGGCGGTCTGAGTTTCTGTGGCACTTTCCGTCAGGGCGTCTCGCGACGCCGTTGCCCGCGTGCATCTCGAGTCGCACGACCCGAGTTACGCGGCACCGTGCCCTGCGGTGTTCGGACTTTCCTCCGCCGGCTTGCGCCGGCAGCGACCCTCCGCCCCGCCAGGACCGAACCCGACGCAATCTATCGCTTCGCCACGCCGCTGGCAAGCTGCCGGCGCGCGGGGCAGTGTCCTAATTTCGATAGGGCTCTCTGAGCCGCGGCACGGCCGGTTCATTTTGGGGAGCGCGAGTGTCCCGCCGGCTGCGTACGGCCTCACGCTAATCTCGGGTTCAGGGCTCGAAGGCCAGACGCCTTCGAGGGCACGCGGGACGCGCGCGCTCCCCAGTTCTCAAAGCGGCGGGTGTGAAGCGGGATTGGGGTCCGTCAAGAAACAAGCGATCCATTCGCGGCGAGGGATTTTTCGCTCAGACGAGGCGCGAGCGATTTCGTGACCGACCCTTAGTCGGCCACCGTCAAATCCATCTCGGGGGTGTAATAGAGAATCCGGCCGCAGTTGCTGCACGTCATCAATTCCTCCTCGCTCTGGCAGGACACGACCGTCTGAGTCGTGAGCCGGACGTGGCAGCCGCCGCACACGCCGTGCTCGATGCCGACGATCACACTGCCGCCTTTGCTTTTAAACAGACGCTCGTAGCGGCGGCGGTGGGAATCCTCGACCCCGGCTGCCAGGCCGCCGCGGCCGCCCTGGAGTTCCTCCAGTTGCTTGCGCAGATTCGCTTCACGCGCGGCCAGGTCGGTCAGTTGGATTTCCGCCGACTTCTTGATTTCGGCCGCGGCCTGCTCGATGGCGGTGAGGTCGCGTTGCCCGGATTCGGCTTGCTCCATCAGCTCCAGTTGCTGGTCCTCCAGTGTCGTGATCCGGGCCCGGCACTGGTCGATCTCGTGGGCCAAGGCGCGGTATTCGTCGTTCTTCTTGGTTTGGAATTGCTGGAGGGAGTAGCGCTCGATGAGTTGCTTCTGGGCTTCGACCTCCAACTCCAGCTCTTTGCGTTTGGCCTCGACCTGCTTTAACTTAAGTCGCCCGGCCTCCAGGCTGGTTTGCGAGTTGGCCATCTGGGCCTGAACGGTCCGGCGCTCGGGCTCGATCTCGGCCAAGGCCGCCTCGAGGCGTTGCACTTGGCGATCGCGTTCTTGCAGGATCAACAGTTGTCGAATGACTTCAGTCATGGCAGCGATACGCTCCGGACGAAAGCCACGTTAGGGGCTGACCCGCGGCAAGTCAATGCGCATAAAATTGGTCGCGGGTTTGAACGTTTTCGAGCGTCGGGTTTCCAACACCCTTGATCGGCAGATGCCGATTCACGGTTCTCGAAGAGGGCGGCGGTCAGCCTCCCCGCCCGTCCAAGAGGATGCGCCAGCCAGTTCTTGGCTGGCGCATTTTGCTGCCAGCACCCCGCACCCAAAACCAGGAAGATCCCCTTTCGCCACTCGGCGGCTGAACCGACCGCGGCGCGCGGCTTATTGCGGCGCCACCGGGCAGGGTCCGGAGGTTTGCTTCGGCCCCACCAATCCGCCGATGCCGACCGGGACAAAATTCAGCGGTGGCACGCCGTTGGTTTTGAAGTAGGCATCGGCCTGGGCCGCCAGCGTATTCACCAAGGCCACGTTCGCGGCGCTTTGCGAGGCAGGCACGACCACGGTCTGATCCGAGGCGGCGACTTGCCCAAGCGCGTCGGTCACGGTCACGACAATCAGATATACCCGGCCCGGTCCGCCGCCCAACCGCTCGGAACGCAAGACCACCTCGCCGTTCTGAAGGTCGGTCGCGTCCGGAGAAAACCGGTCGTCGCCGGCAGCATCGTGGGTGTCGCTGGGAATGTCGGCTTCGTTGCTGAAGACCTGGATGCCCTGGCTGGCGACGGTCTTGTTCACGTGGTAACCGAAACCGACGCAGACCAAGTCGTGGTTCGGCGGCCAGAGATTGGTCGTGACCACCGAACTATAGACGCGCGGAACCGAATCATCCACCAGCACCCAGACCGTCTGGCATTGGCTGCTGTTGCCGGACAGGTCCGTCACCGTGAACGTGATCGGCAACGGACCGGGCTGAAAGAAGACCGCACCCGGCAGCGGGATTTGCGAAATCACCAATTGGCTGGCGGGAGTCCCGTTATCGGTCGCCACCACCTGGCCGGTCAGGTTCGGGATCGTCACCCCCGCGCCATTGGTGGGCAACGTCACCGCCTGGTTGGCTGGACAACTCAGGATGGTCGGCGGAGTCGTGTCCACGATGGTCACGAAGGTGAGGGTGGTTGCCGGGGCGTGGATTCCGTCCGCCGCGGTGACGGACACGGTGTGCTGGCCGAGGACGTAACCAAAGGTGTTTGTCACCTGGGCCGACGGTGCCACCAGCGAACTGCCCGAAACCGGTGTTACGGAGCTGGACTGGACGTTGGTGCCATCCACGCTCCACTGCACCGTGGTGGGCAGGCCATAGAGGTTGGTGACGTTGGCCAGGAGCGACACGGCCGTGCCGCTCGGCGCCACAGCCTGCGTTTGCACCGGCGGCGGCAGGGTCACGACAATCGGCGGATGGCTGTCCACCACGTTGATCGTCACGGTGGTCGAGGACTGCAGACCGGTGCTGTCAGTGGCGGTGAAGGTAACGGTGTGCGTCCCCAGATCGGCAAAGCCCGGTGTCCAGAAAAAGGTACTGCCGACGCTGGCGGCGCCGGTCTGCGGCAAAGCCGGCGACAGCAAGGCCGTCGCCGGCAACCCGCCGGCGGTCAAAGTGACATTGTCGCCCAGATCAGCGTTGGTGCCCGTGACCAGGAACGTCACGGCAACGCCCGGTGCGGTATTAAACACGTTGGTGGGGCTCGCTATCACGCTGGGCACCGTGTTGGAAACCAGGGTCAACACGAAGTCCACCGGGTTCTGCGTCTGGACATTGCCCTTGGAATCGAGGTCCTCGATCACCACCTGGGCGGTGTAATTACCCAGCGTCAGGCCCGCGTCGTTCCAGGTGACCACGCCGTTGGTGGGATTGACGGTGAGGTTGGGGGGACTGGGACCGCCCCCTGCCTCCGCGTCGGTCGAGAGCCGCCACCGGACGCGGTCGCCGTCGGGATCGGTAGCCGGTACCGCGAACGTGTTGCTGGCGCTTTGCGGGATATAGACGACCAACGGCAGGCTGTTGGTCGGTGAATGATTGCCGGTGGTTGGGCTCACGCTGGTCTGCACGACGTAGTTCGCGCCCGAACGGTTGTACAGGTTCAGGATTCGCCCATTGCCGGTTTGAAAAAAGTTGGCCCCGAAGATACCGGCCAGGTAAGGCCCGGCGCCGAAGTAAGTATTAGCGATGTCGGCGGTCCCCTCGTACCAGTCCTCATTGAAGTTGACCGCCACAACCTTCACTTGCAGCGGCGCCTCGGCAAACGGGTTGTTCTGGTAATCCACGAAGAAATATTCTCCCGTCGGGTAGGTGCCGCCGATGGCGTTGGTGGTGGCGGGGACGCTGGACTGGCTCAACCGCGCCGCGTAGGTGATGTGAAACACCACCTGCCCCGGCGTCGGGGTCGGTTCCCAAGCGATACTGGCGCCGCGGAAATGATAATTCTGGGCCCAGCCGGCCAGGGGGGAGCATACGAGGGCGCCCCCGAGAGCGAGGGCACTCAAACAAGCTGGCCTGATTTTGCGTCGCTGATTCATGAGAGCAATTAAACCGGCAACGAACTCGCGCCACGTCAAGGCGATCTATCGTTCCATTATCTACGGTTGAGTTTCGGACAAAACCCGATTAGCTAAAGCCTACGTTAGCCGAGGCGGCCGATTTCTTCAAGTCTTTTCATGCGAATCGGCAGAGGCAGCGCACGGCTGAATCGAGGCCATTTCCGATCGCCAACCGGGCGGGGATAAGCCCCGTCTTCGGCAGGTGAACAGGCACGCTGGATGCTGCTATTGAATTTGACAAACTGCGTGGATGCAGCAATATTGATGCCGGTTTCAATTTCCCGATGAATGGTTTGTTTTCAAGGCCAATGCGGCTGGGCGCAGGGGTGCTGCTGGTGTGCGCCAGTGTGCTTTTGCCCGCCCGTTGTTCCGGGACGTTGCTGGACTGGAGCACGGTTACCTGGCCGGCGGGCAGCCTTTCGCAGACGTTTACCGGCGTTGACCCCAACAACCCCGGCAGCAGCGTCACGGTGAGCATCAGCGGGACCACGTCGGCATTTTCCAGCGGCTATCCCGCGGTGGCCACCTCGCCGTTCACCGGCGGCACGATCTCCGACTCCGGTTTGCAGTTGCTGGTGAATTTCCCAAACGCCTCGGCGAACGTCACCGTCACGGTGTCCTTCAACTACGGCGGTGCCGGCGTCCAAAACGTTAACTTCACCCTGTTCGACATCGACGAAGGGTTTCAAGGCAGGAACGTCGTTTACCAGGATCAAA
>JAGWYX010000882.1 GCA_018969165.1 Verrucomicrobiota bacterium | reverse complement strand
GCGCGTCCTTGGCCCCGACCGCCCAGTGCAGCGCGACGATCGCCCCGCCCCGACGCGCCAGCCGCTGGAGCGCCGCGAAGCGCTGCGGGTCCAGTTGCATCCACTGCGCGCCCTGCGTCACGAACAGCACCACCCCGTCGGCCCCATCCATCAACCCCGGCCCTGCCGACCAAGGCTCGTCGGCCTTGGCCACCGTGGTCACGACCCCGGGAAACCGCGCCAGCAACCGCTCGAGTATCCGCACCCCGGCCATGTACTCGTGCGTCGTCGGCGGATGGTCATCCGGTCCCTGGCCAATCAACAGGAGACGCTTCGGCGGCGGCGGGCCGCCCAAACCCCGAACGCTCCCGCCGAAAGCCAGCAACCCGACAACGACGAGCCAGACGCAGCGAGGAACCATGCCCGCACGATGCGGGCGGCCCGCTCGCGCGTCAATGCCGAACTCCAGGGCGTTGACGGCCCGAAGGCTGGGCGCGCAGGCCGAGGTTGCGCGGCTGGCCCCGGCGCGGTTATCCTTATCCCATTCATGAAATCAGCTTGGACTCTTGGCGCCTGGGCCGCCCTGGCCCTGGCCACCCCGACCCGCGGCGGGGAGGCCTGGCCGCAGTTTCGCGGTCCCGACGGGGATGGCCTGTCGGCTGCCACGCGGCTGCCGTTGACCTGGAGCGAGACGGAGAACGTGCGGTGGAAGACCGCGATTCACGGGCGGGCCTGGTCTTCCCCGGTCCTCCTGAGCAACCAGGTCTGGCTGTCCACCGCCACCCCGGACGGCCGTGAACTCGACGCCGTTTGCCTGGACCGGGACTCCGGTCGGATCGTGCGCGACTTGAAACTGTTCGAGGTCGAGACACCGCAATACGCGCATCCGTTCAACAGCTATGCCTCGCCGACGCCCGTGCTGGAGCCGGGTTACGCCTATGTGACCTTCGGCTCGCCGGGCACCGTCTGCCTGGACACGCGGACCGGCCGGGTCGTGTGGGCCCGGCGCGATTTTGTCTGCAATCATTATCGCGGCGCCGGTTCCTCCCCGATCCTTTACGGCGGCTTGCTGCTCATGGATTTTGACGGCAGCGACCACCAGTTCGTCGTCGCGCTGGATAAGCGGACCGGCCGGACGGTCTGGCGCACGGAGCGTTCGATCGATTTCAAGGACCTGGGGCCGGATGGCCAACCGATGACCGAGGGCGATTTGCGCAAGGCCTTTGCCACCCCGCAGGTGGCCACATTCAACGGCCAACCGACCCTCATCAGCCTGGGTGCCAAAGCCGCCTACGGCTACGACCCGCTTAGCGGCCGCGAACTCTGGCGGGTCGAGGAACGCACCAGCCATTCGGCCGCGACCCGTCCCGTGGCGGGCGAGGGCATGATCTTTTACCCGACTGGCTTTCCCCGCGGTCAGTTGTTGGCGATCCGACCCGGCGCCCACGGTGAGGTAATCGACGCCAACGCCCCCTCGAGGCCGGACGCGCCCACGCAGCTCCAGGTGGTCTGGAAGGTCAAGCGGAACGTGCCGTGCAAGCCGTCGATCCTCCTGGTCCACGATCTGATCTTCCTGATCGACGATGGCGGGATCGCCAGTTGCCTCGAAGCCAGGACCGGCACCGAGGTGTGGCGCGAGCGAGTGGGAGGCAATTACTCCGCCTCACCGCTGAGCGCCGCGGGCCGGGTCTATTTCTTCAGCGAGGAGGGCAAGACGACCGTGATCGAGGCCAGCCGCCGGTTCAAAGTCCTGGCGCAAAACCAGCTCGACGACGGTTTCATGGCGTCACCCGCGGTCGTTGGCCAAGCCCTGTATCTCCGGACCAAGCGCTGTCTTTACCGGATCGAATGGCCGCAGCCGGTTGCGGCCAACTGACCCCAGCCGGGTTGGCGGCCGGGCGGCGCGCCCCCGATCTCGCCATCCCCGAATTCGGGTGCGGTTCGTCAGCGCGGGTGCTCCGCGGCGACCGGCTCACACATTGAATTTGAACAGGAGCACATCGCCGTCCTGCACGACGTAGTCCTTGCCTTCCATGCGGTAGAGGCCTCGCTCCCGCGCGGCGGCGACCGAGCCGCAGCGGATCAGATCGGCGTAGGCCACCGTCTCGGCCTTGATGAAGCCGCGCTCAAAATCGCTGTGGATGGCGCCGGCCGCCCGCGGCGCGGTGTCACCGGCGTGGATGGTCCAGGCGCGCACCTCTGGTTCCCCGGCGGTGAAGAACGTGCGCAGGCCCAGCAGGTGGTAGGTGGCGCGGATCAGGGCGCCGACCCCGGACTCGGCCACGCCGAGTTCGCGCAGGAACTCCTGCGCCTCGGACGACGACA
>JAGWYX010000035.1 GCA_018969165.1 Verrucomicrobiota bacterium | reverse complement strand
AGCGGCGTCGAACGTCTTGCAACGTCCGTCCGGGCTCAACATGCCGGCCCGGGCGAAACCCAGCGTGGCCAGGGGCGAGACCAAGGCATTGACACCTCCGGCGATGGCGAATTCGCACTCGCCCTCGCGCAACGAACGAACCGCCCGATGCAACGCCACCAACGAACTGGAGCAGGCGGTGTCCAACGCCTCGCTGGGGCCGGTGAAATCCAGGAGGTAAGAAACCCGGTTGGCCAGGATCGAATGCGCCAGACCCGTGGGCGTGTGCGCCTCCATATCGGTCTGCCGCCCGAGCAACATCACATACTCCACCGCGGAAACCCCGGCGAACAACCCGGTCTTGCGCCGGGAGAGTTCATGCGGATCGTAGCCCGCGTTCTCGATCGCCTCCCAAACCGCCGGGAGAAAGATCCGCTGCTGCGGATCCATCAACTCCGCTTCCCGTGGCGAGATCCCGAAGAAACCCGCGTCGAACTTGTCCAGGTCCGGCATGAATCCACCCCAACGGATCTGTCCGGCCAAATCGTAAAACGCGCTCCAATCCCCGCGTTCGGGCGGGGGTTGCCCCACACAATCCCGCGCCGCCACCAGGTTCGCCCAAAACTCCTCGAGGTTGGCCGCGCCCGGGAAACGCCCGCTCATCCCGATCACCGCGATCGGCTCGCGCTCGCGCGGCCCAGCGTGGGCCGCGGCCACGGCCACCGCCGCGCTCTGGTTCGGTTCACCGGGCGTGGCCGGCTTTGGCGGTGTGGCGAACGCAGCGGCCGGCTCACCGCTCACCGCCGCCTCGCCCGCAAACTGCTTCGGGTAGGTTTCCACCAGATACGTGCTCACCTTCGCGAGTGTCGGATACTCGAAGAAAAGCGCCGGCGTCGTATCGATCTGGTAACGCTGATTCAAGCGGTTCGAGAAAACCGTCAGGCTGACCGAGTCGAACCCGTACTCGTGTAAATCCTCATCGGGGTCGATCTCGTCGATCGCCACCTTCAGTTGAGAAGAAATTTCCGCGGCCAGCTCGCCGCGCAGTTTCTCGAGACCGGCGTTGGCACCGACAGGTCCGGAGCCCGGCGGCCGGGCGCTCGCGGCGGAGACGACCACCGCCGCCGGTGGCACGGCACGCGGCTCCACTTTCGTCCCGCACACCACCATCACCTGTGGCACGCCCACCGACACCGCCTTGCGAAAGGCGGCCAGGCCTTCCTCCGTCGTGAGCGGACGCATCCCGAACGTGGTCTTCAGCCAGGCCTGGGTGGCCGCGTTCATCCGCATTCCACCCGCCTCCCAAAGCGGCCAGTTGATCGACACGGTTCTTCCGCGCCGTTTCCCCGACTGCCACAACCGGGTCCGCCACGCGGCGAAACAATCCAGGAAAGCGTTTCCTGCCGCGTAGTCGGCCTGGCCGGCATTGCCCGTTTCCGCAGACACCGAGGAGAAAAGCGCGAAGCCATCGAGATCCAATTCGAGTGTCGCCTGATCGAGGTTCACCGTGCCCAAAAGCTTGGGGGCAAGGACGCGCTCGGCCTCTTCCCAGGGCTTGTTCACCAGGCGCTCGTCGTGCGCGACTCCCGCAGCATGCAGTACGCCTTGGAGCGATCCAAACGTGGATAGCGCGGCTCCCACGGCCCGGCGCGTCTCCTCCCGGACCGACACATCCGCCTGGACATGGATGGCCTTACCGCCCAAACCATCCAGGTGACGCAGGAAATCCCGATCGGCGTCGGTCAGCGCGGAACGCCCGCACAGCACCAGCCGGGCGTTGAATCGCGACGCCAGGTCCTCCGCAAAAATCCGACCCAAGCCACCCAAGCCACCGCTAATCAAATAGACTCCGCCCGGCCGCCACAATTCCGGCGCCACCGCGAGGCCCTCGACGACGGCAAGGCGCTTTCGGACCTGCCCATCCTCGTTGAGGCGCAGCTCGTGGACGCCTTCGACCCGCTCGAGTTCGCCGACGAGACGCGCGGCCAGCGCGCGCTCGGGCAGGGCGCTCACCTGCGCCAACGTGTAGGCCGATTTGGGATGCTCCTGGACCAGGCATTTGCCCCAACCCGCCACCCACATCCCCAAATCCTCTCGGCAGACACTCAGCACCGCCAGTGAAGTGATGCCGCGCCTCAAGAACTGCCGGCAGCACGCCATCTCCGTCAAAACCGAATCACGCGCCAAGACGGCCACATCCGAACCGTCCCAACCCACCGGGAGCAGATTCAACACATGGACCGTGTCCCCGGGCTGGACCCCGAGGGCCGTCACGAGCGGGTCGAAGCTGCCCTCCTCGGGTGGGTTCACCTCGTAACCGTCGGAGCCACGCGTCGGACCGGAATTTCCCGGAACGGCCCAGACGATTTTGGGGAGCGCTGATCCTGGACGGAGTCTCGCGAACTCGGCCCGGAGCAACTCGACTCGCTCCGGCCCGAAGTCGAGGACCAGGAGCGCGTGGACGGTTCGCGCGCCCGCCGACAGCACACCCGATGCCTCAGGTTCCCAGACCGGCTGCAGGAACTGAATCTCCTGGGACTCCGCCGGCTTGGGCCCGGGGCCAGCGGTCCGGACCTTGAATCCCTTGATTCGACACGCCAACTCGCCAGACTCGGTCCAGATATCGATGTCGTACTGCTTGAGGCTCTCGACCGAATCGCCACCCACTTCACGAGCCAACGCGTAGCAAACCGGCGGAAGGGCGCGGAAGATCTCGACTCGATCCACGGCGAAAGGTAGTGCGCGCTCGGCGACTCCGGCCTGAAGCCCCAATCCCACCGTGGTCTGGAACGCTCCGTCGAGCAGGCAAGGATGCAAAACGTACGGGTCCGACTGCTCCATCAACGCCGCCGGGAGCCGGAGCAATCCCAACGCCCGGCCGGCGCCGGTTTTGAGCCAGTCGAGCACCAGGAACGACGGGCCAAACGCCACGCCTACCGCCTCGAATCGGTGATAGATTTCGTCTTTTCGCCAGATCGTGGGCAGGGCCTTCTCGATGTCGCTCAGGGCTAACCGTTGTCCAGTCACCGCTGCTTCGCCCAGCTCCAGCCACCCTTGCGCCCGGAGCCGGTGCTCGCCGTCTTCGCCCGTGGCCAACTCGAAGCGCAGATTCGGACCGTCCTGGATCAATTCGACTCGCGCCGTCACCGGTTGCGCCTCGACGGGAATGGGACTCGCCCACGTCACCCGCGAAATCGCCTTGACGCTCTGTCCAGGGACGGCGCACGCGCCCGCCGCGCGAGCCATCTCGATACTGGCCGCGCCCGGCAGGAGCACCTGCCCTCCAACGACGTGATCCCGCAAGTAGTACGCGTCGCGGGACAGGAACGCGCGATATTCGACGCGGCCCAACACCGATCGGTTTTCATGAAGCAGCGGATGCCCAGGCCCCATCGCCTCGAAGCCGACGGCCGCGAGCAAGGGGTTGGGCGACGAGATCCAATGCCGACTGCGTCGGAACGGATAACCAGGTAGCGAAATCCGATGCGCCTGACCCGGTGCGAAGAGGGCGGACCATTCGATGGCGGCTCCATCCGCGTGCGCCCTGGCCAGGATTTCCAGATGCGCGCGATACTCGGAGGCCGGTGTCTCGGCCTCAAACCGCAAGCTCGACACCGATTCCGAGAGTTGGCGCCGACGCTCGGGCCCAACCGGAGCGGATTTCGAACCGTCCAGATTCTGGAATACGTCCGCCACCGACGCCCCATCGCGCAGCTTCGCGACCTTCACGCGAAGATCGTCCAAGTCCGTCACCAGGATCACGAGTCGGTGCGCGAAATGGTCTCGCCCACAACACAGCGTGAAACTGACGTCGGCGAGGCGGATCTCCTGGCCGTAGTCCTGCAACCACTGGGCGAGGTTCTGAATCTGAAGCCGGAGTCCTTCGGCGGTTTTCGCGGACAGCGGCACGGGATGAACCGGCGCCAGCCGAGACTCGACCTCGCGATGTACCGGGGCCTGCTCGAGGACCAAATGGCAGTTGGTCCCGCTAAACCCGAACGAACTCACCGCCGCCCGACGGGGCTGCCCGGTCGGGGGGTCCCACCGTTGCAGCGTCGTGTTGACGTAAAAAGGACTGTGCTCGAAGTCGATGTGTTCGTTGGGCGTCTCGAAGTTGAGCGAGGGCGGAAGCTGACCGTGCCGGAGGGCCTGCAACACTTTGATCACGCTTGCCACGCCCGAAGCCAATGCCGCGTGGCCGATGTTGGTCTTGACCGAGCCGATCGGACAAAACCGCTCGCGGGGAGTGAACTTGCGGAAGGCTGTCGTCAACGCCTCGATCTCGATCGGGTCCCCCAGTTTCGTTCCCGTGCCGTGCGTCTCGACATAGGAAAGGGTCTCCGGCTGAATCCCGAACCGCTCATAGACTTCGGTCTCGACCGCAATTTGCGAATGGGTGCTGGGCGCCGTGATCCCGTTGGTCTTGCCGTCCTGGTTGACGGCCGAGCCCAAAATGACGCCGTAGATGTGGTCCCCGTCGCGCTGCGCCGCTTCCAACGATTTCAGCAGCACGACTCCCACCGTTTCGCCCGGCAGGAATCCGTTTGCGCGCTGATCGAACGCGTAACAACGCCCATCCGGCGACAGCATCCCCGCTTCACTCGCGGCGATATGGAAACCGGGTGTGCAACGCAGAAACGCGCCGCCAGCGAGCATGAAGTCGTTTTCGCCGTTCAAAATGCTCTGGCAGGCCAAATGAATCGCCACCAGCGACGAAGCACACGCCGCGTTCAAGGAAAGGGTCGGCCCCTTGAGATTGAGCAAGTAGGCGATGCGGGCGGCCATGATCGAACTGTCGTTGCTGGCCATCGCCACCGCGCCTTCACCCGCGCCCGCGCTCATCCCTTTGCTCGCGTAATCTCCCTCCGCCGCGCCGACAAACACCCCGCATCGTGCACCGGACAACGACGAAGGCGCGTAGCCCGCGTCCTCGATCGCGTGCCAGCATTCCTCCAGGAAAAGCCGTTGCTGCGGGTCCATCCGCTCCGCTTCCGCCGGCGAAATCCTGAAAAAGAGCGAATCGAACGCGTCGATGTCGTCGATGAACCCGCCCCATTTGCAGTTCGTTTTGCCGGGCGTGCCAGGTTTCGCATCGTAGAAGGCAGCGGCGCTCCAGCGGCCGGGCGGCGCCTCGGTGATCGCGCTCCGCCCGGCGGCGAGATTTCTCCAAAACGTCCCCACGTCACCGGCGCCGGGGAAACGCCCAGCCATGCCAATGACCGCGACACCGCGAGGCACCGCGGCCGTGGCTGGGGCGGTCTCGGGAAACTCCGCCTGCTCCGGCTGCGCCCCGCCTTCCCGGCCGCTCCGTGACGCCGAGACGAGGAGCGCGACCGGCTCGACGGCGGCGCGACCGGACGCCGGCGACACCGCGTTCGGAAAACTGCGCGCGATAAACCCGGCCAAGCTCGAAACGTTGGGATAATCGAAAAGCGCGGTGGTCCGCAGCTCGATCTCCAGGCCCGCGTTGAGTTTCTGAATTACATCAACGCCGATGATGGAATCGACGCCGTATTCGGAAAACGCGCTCTCCGGATCGATGTCGTCGGGTTTCATCGCCAGCGATTCGGCCACGCATTTCCGCACTCGCTCGGCCAATTGCCCCTCGGCTCCCGCGGAGGTCTCGACATGGGTTTGATGGGTCGTCGCGGCCGGCGTCGGCTGGGAACGACGTGCGTTCTCCGGCGTCAGCTCGCGCTTGCGGGCTTCGACGACCCCGTCGCTTTCCGCCACGATCACGTGTTGCGGCCAACCTGCCTTCGTGTCGGCCAACACGCCCGGGATGCCGGGGTAACGGAATCCCGCGCGGCTCAACGTCCGGCGCCAACCGTCCAAACTCAACAGCGGCGACTCGGGCAACCGCGCTTCACTGTCCTCGAACAACCACCAGCCATCCAGCAAACCAAAGGTCAACGTGGTGAGGTCGTGGACCGAGGTTGCCTCGTTCAGGATCAACCAGCCATTCGGCCGAAGCAGCGCCTTCACATTCACCAAGGTGCGGTCCATCCGTCGCGTGGCATGCAGCACGTTGGCGGCAATGACCACATCAAACGAACCCTCGGCGAAGCCCTGCTCGGCCACCGGACGCTCCACATCCAACAAATCGAATTCCAGCGCCGGGTGAACCGCGGAAAAACGCCGCTGCCCCAGCAGCGTGAACGCCTTGGAGATATCCGTGAAGACATAGCCGGCTGAAATCCCCGCAGCATCCATCGCTTCCAACACCACCGCGGTCGTGCTGCCGGTTCCCGCCCCAACTTCCAGGATTCGGACGGCTTGGCCCGCCGCCGCGCGGCGTTTCGCAAAAGCGACCACGCACGCCGCCACGTGACGGTTGAGGAAATCGACCATCTCGTTGCCGGTGTAGACGCCCTCGACCTTCTCCGTCGATGCCGCCGGGAACATCACCTCCGTGGCGGACACCTGGCCTCGGAGACAACGCGGATAAGTGCGGAAACACGCCTGGACCAAGGCCAGTTCCCCTGCGGCCAGCGGATTCGCGGCCGCCAGCGTGCGCACGGTTTCGTCCAGCCGTTGCACTTCGCGTCGGCAGGCGGCATCGTCGACGCGGGCCATCGCTTCCCAGTTGTCTTGGACTCGCACGATGAACCCCGCGCGCTCCAGGATGCCGAGCAGCACGCCAAACAGGCGCTCGTACTTCGGCAACACGCCGGCGTCCTCCCGCAACGCCGCCGCTCGATGCCGCTCGCCGGCCCGCATGAACAGCCCCATTTCCTGAAACGCCCTCAGCACCAGGTGATCCGTCAGACGCCGGCGGGCCGCCGGGTCCTCCGCGACAGTTCCCTGCGCAGGACTCCAAGGGATTTGGATCGATCCGAGCGTTTCCCGAATGCACGACGGATATTCCGTCGCGCGGCAGATCAAGGACGGTTCGGTTCGCACGCCGAGCGCCGTCCTCACGTCCGGCTCCGCCTTGAACACGGCCACTTGCGGGACTGGTCCGCACAGCGTCCGCTGTAGCGCCTCGAACCCTTCGCGCGCCGGAACGGTCCCAAAACCAAGCGCGTTGAGTTGTTGCTTCATGGCCTCGCGCCCGGCAAAGGCGCTGTCCCAGTACCCCCAGTTGATCACCCGCACCGGGAACGGAACCCGCCCCGCCAGCTCGACGCCGTAGGCATCCAGGAAAGCACTGCCACACGCGTACGCGGCCTGCCGTTTATCCCGGGTGTAAGTTTGGATCGAGGAGAAATAGACCAGAAAATCCAACTCGCGCCCGGCGCAGACCTCGCCCAGCGCGATCGCCCCGTTGATCTTGGGCGCGATGACGTTTTGGAACATCGCGTCCGGCATCGTGGCCAGCGGCTCACCCTCGAAAACCAGCGCGGAATGAATAACGCCGTGCAATTCCCCGAAATGGGCGACGGTCTTGTCGATCGCCTCGCGCGAGCTTTCCAGGCTTGTGGCATCCGCTTGAACGTAGATCGCCTCACCGCCCAGCGCCTTGATGCGTTCGATCTTCGCGAGACGCGAGGCATCCACCGGACTTCGACCAATCCACGCCAACCGCGCGCCCACGGATTCGGCCAGGCTCTGGCTCACATCAAATCCGACCGCCCCAGCCCCGCCCACGATCAGATAGACGCCTTGGCGGCGCAGCGGCTGCAGGCCGGCGCCGGACGGCAGAGCGACCGGGAAGAGCGCTCGATCATAAGCGCGGCCCGCGCGCCAGGCAAACTCGCCTCGGGTAACGGTGGTGACGAAATCAACCACCGCGCGCTCCTCGTCGCTGCCGTGCGTGGCCGGCCCGTCCACACAGCAGACACTCCATTTCGGATGCTCGCGCCCGGCGACGCCCGCCAGCGCCCACAAGCCCGCCTGATGCGCGTCGCCCGGGTCGTCGGTCGCGATCGCGTACGCCTCCTCGGTGATTACCTTCAGCCGCACTTCACGGTCCGGAAAGCGCCTGGCCAGCTCGCGGAGCAGACGGAACAGGGCGACGCCGTTGTCCAATTTGTCGTGTTCGACTTTGTCAAAATGTTCGCGGGGTGTTCGGCGGCCCAAGAAGATGACATCGAGTGCGCCCGTCAGGGAGTCCTGAAGGCGATCGAACAGGTGGCCATAACTTGCGGGGTCGCCAGCATCGATTTCCCACGTGTCCTCCCCTTCCGCTTCCTGGCGTGCTCCAAGCGTTACGTCGATCGTCCTGGCCGCATGGATCTGCTTCCGCCAGTTCGCAACGACGTCCCGATCGGACACCGCATGGAAGACCAGCAATGTCTGCGGCGCTGTCTCGTGCTCCGCCGGCGTCAGCACCGTCGGTACCCAGCGCGGAAGGAACACCAGGCCGGCCAACGGGTCCCGCGTTGAAGCCGGGACCGCCGACGCACTGTTGGGGACCGGGCGGAAAGTCACTTCCTTGAGCGTGGCCCCCACCGTTCCGTCGGCGCGGCAGAGGACCAGGTCGAACCGAAGCGGTCCGGTCTTCCGGAGGTATGCGAACGACGTCGCGGTCAAGCCATGAGCCAACCAGGCCTCCTCGATCGAGTAGAGCAGCAAGGCCTCAGTCGCGGGTGGTTGGAGCACGACCAGCGCCCGCATCGCGCCGTCCAGCAGGACGGGATGGAAGGGCATCTTCAAAAGTTCCGCTTCGACGGCCGTCGGTAACTCCAGCTGAGCCAGGGCTTCCTCCGCGCCCCGCCAGATCCGAACCGGGGCGCGGAAGTAAGGCCCGTAAGAACTCCCGCCGGTGGAACCACTCCCGGTATCGACGCCGGTTTCCAGGACTTCCGGGCAACGCTGGCGAATTGCCTCCAGATCGAGGCGCTGATCCGAGCCCGCCGCTTCCGGCACCACCGTTCCCACGGCGTGAGTCAATGGTTCCGGTCTTCCTTCGATTTCGAGGCGCACTTCCAGACCCTGCTTTGCCTCGTGCAGGATCAGGTTCACGGCTTGCCTCTGGTCGTGGACAACCACCGGACGCATCCAAGTCAGATGCTGAATTCGGACCACCGGATCCAGGCGCACTTGGGCCACCGCCGCGCGGATCATCTCGAGCAAGGCAACGCCCGGTAGCACCGGGTATCCCATCACACGGTGGTCACGCACGATCGGGTCCTGAGCCTGAAATTCCTTGCCGAAGACCATCCCGCCACTTGGCAACGCGAAACTCCGGCGAGGCTCCACGCGGTCAATCAATGGATGCAAGGCCGCTCCCGGCCCAGCGGAACCGTGCGCGGGCTTTGGAGCCGGCACCCAGTATCGCTCCCGTTTGAACGGGTAGGTGGGCAGCGCCACTCGCCGCGGCCACAGGCCCGCATACACCGTGCTCCAATCGAATTCAAATCCTTTGACGTATAGCCCGGCCAACGACCACAGCACTTCCCGGCAAACCTCGGGCTTGGAGTGATCGGCACGAGTCAAATCGTCCGCGATCCCCTTCCAAACGCGGCGATACACGGCCTCGTCCTCCGGTTTGAGGTTGCCGGCATCAGCCATGAGCACGTTGGTCAGCGGTTCTCCCGCCAGGAGAGATTTCAGACCGGCGAGCAGCTCCTCCTTCGTCGAAATCAGGACCGCGCAGCGTCTCTCGAAATGGCTCCGGCCCGCGCTCAACCCGTAGCAAACGTCCATCAACTCCGCCGACTGCCCTTCCGCCTCGAGCCACTGGACCAGGTCGCTGATCCGAACTCGGAGGGTCTCCTGGGTCTTGGCGGAGATCACCGCCAGCCAGAACGGACGCGCGACCGGTCGGGGAGCCGGTTGCTCCGGGGCCTCCTCCAAGACCACGTGGGCATTGGACCCACCGGCGCCAAAGGAACTGACACAGGCACGTCGCCGGGCGGAGGCTCCCGCCGCGGGCGGCCACGGCATGAGCCGGCGCGGGACGAAAAACGGCGTTTGCGTGAAATCAATATTCGGGTTCGCCGGATCCGCGTGCAGCGACGGCACGATCTGCTGATGCCGGAACTGCAGGAGAACCTTGGTCAAAGCGGCAATACCCGCCGCCGACTCCAGATGGCCAATATTCGATTTGACCGAGCCGATGGCGCAAATCTGCCCCTGCGCGGCGTCGGCTTGAAACCCTTCGACCAATCCCCGGATCTCGACCGGGTCGCCCAGGGCGGTGCCGGTTCCGTGCGCCTCGACGTAGTTGATCGTTCGCGGATCCACTCCGCCGATTTGCAGGGCTCGCCGGATCAACGCAGCCTGCGCCTTGGGATTGGGCACGGTGTAGCCCGTCGTCCTGCCGCCGTGGTTGATGCTCGACCCCTTGATGACCGCCCGGATCGAGTCGCCATCGGCGAGGGCGGCGGCCAGCGGTTTCAACAGGACCGCCCCCACCCCCTCGCCAGGCACGTAACCATCGCCCCCCGCGCCGAAACTGCGACACCGCCCATCACTCGCGGCGAATCGTCCCTGCGCCAACTGGACGTACTTGTGGGGATGCACGGAGACATTCACCCCGCCGGCGATCGCCAGGCGACATTCCCCGCGTCGCAAGCTCTCGCACGCCAGGTGGACCGCCGTCAGCGAGGAGGAACACATCGTGTCGAGCGCGAGACTCGGTCCCTGCAAACCCAACACATAGGAAACGCGATTGGCGATCGAGGCGTACGACGAGGTCACGACCATCAGCCCCTGGTCGCCCGGCAATTCGCGCGAATAAAGTTGATACTCCCCCCACATCACTCCGGCGAACACGCCCACCTGGCTGTCAAACTTGCTCCGGAGCGTCTCGACGCTGTAGCCGGCGTCCTCGACTACCGACCACGCGGTCTCCAGAAACAATCGTTCCTGCGGATCGATCCAGACCGCCTCGCGGGGCGAGATGTTGAAAAACAATGGATCGAATTCGTCCACACCGTCGATGAACCCGCCCCATTTGCTGTAAGTCTTGCCGGGTGTGCTGGGGTTCGGGTCAAAATAGGCCGAGTGGTTCCATCGGTCGGGCGGGATTTCACGAATGCTGTCGCGACCGGCCTTGAGGTTCTCCCAGAACTCCGCCAGGTTTCGCGCGTCCGGATATCGACCACTCACGCCGATGATGGCGATGTCCGCCGCGTCCACCGGGTCGGCTATGCCCGAGTCGCCGCGCGCCTGGGTGGGCTCCTCAGCCCTTGAATCCTTCAGGTCCGGCACGGCCGACGAACTCGTCCGGGCCGGCGGCGGAAACTTTTGCCGCAAAACCGCCCCGTGTTGGGCCAGGAAATAATCGGCCAACTCGGCCAGATTGTGCGTCTCGAAGAACAGCGTCTTCGGTAGGACCCCGAAATCAGTCTCGAACTGCCGGATGAGCGCGACCATGGACACCGAATCCAGGCCGTAGGTGTCGAAGCCCGTCTTCTCGCCCAGCCGTTCCAGCGGCAGCTTCATGGCCTTGCTGATCGCGCCGCGAAGCAATTCAAGCGTCCTCTCGCGCAAGTCGTCGTCGCTGGCAACTGGCCGGGACGTGGAGAGCTGCCCTTCCGCGCGCGTTCCAGGTCCCGGCAAAGCCCGAGGAGCGACCGCCGACGGCCAGAGGAAGAGTTGCGGGGCATCGAGGCTGAAAACGGCTTCGAGGAACGCACACCCTGCCGCCGACGAAAGCGGCGAGATGCCCAGGGTCGCCCGCATCCATTCCTCGGTGGCTGGGTCCACCGTCATACCGCCGCTTTGCCACAGCGGCCAATCGATCGACACGGTCCGGCCGGAACGAGCGCCGGCCCGACGCTGCTGCTCCCGCCATTCCGCGAATCGGTCCAGGAACGCGTTCGCGCAGGCGTAGTCGGTCTGCCCCGTGTTGCCTAATTCCCCCGCCACCGAAGAAAAGAGGATGAAAAAATCCAACGGCAGGCTCGCGGTCGCCTGGTCGAGGTTCACCGCCCCCAACGTTTTTGGGCGGAGGACCGAGACGAAGACGTCCGGCGTTTTCCCGGCGAGCAATCGGTCCTGTTTGATCCCGGCCAAATGCAGCACGCCATCCAGACGTCCAAAACGGGACACGGCGGCTTCCACCACCCGGGCGGTGTCATCGCGGTTCGTCACGTCCCCCGCTTCGAGGATAATTCGATCATCCTCGGCCGACGGTTGAACCCTCGCAGAGCGACTCATCAAAATGATCCGCGCTTGATACCGTTCAGCAAGATAGCGCGCGATCACACTCCCAACTCCGCCCGTGCCACCCGTGATCAAATAGACGCCCTGCGCCTTGAACCCGCCCCACGGTTCCGGCAATCGCTTCGCCGCCTCGAGCGCGCGGCACCAGCGGCCTTTCTCGTTC
>JAGWYX010000034.1 GCA_018969165.1 Verrucomicrobiota bacterium | reverse complement strand
ATCCACCCCAGGCTTGGGGAACTTGACGGAACTGTCAAGCGCGTGCGGGTCAGGGGGGCGATTAAAGGTGTCGGGCAGGCGCGGTGGCGCGGCCGTCCCGGCGGCGAGTTCGGGCTGCGTCCCGCTGCCCGCCCTGACCTCGATCGGGACGATTCAGGTAGGGACGGCGCGCCGCGCTGTCCGCGCCGCGTTCAGCGGCGCAATCCGTGGCGGGCAACGACCTTGGCCACCGCGGTCCGTCCGCTGGACGCGGGCGTGACGCCGCAGCGCAGCGTCCCTACCTGAACAGGAACCCCGCCGGTTTTGGGTTTGCTTTGGGCGACGGACAATTGATCATCAGGCGCATGACCAGAATGCCCCGTCCTTTGCCCCTGGTTTGCCTGGCGACCCTGATCGCCGCACCGTGGTTTCCCCAGCAGGCGCGCAGCGCCGAGCTTCCGGGCCCCAACACGGTCCAGCCCCCGGTTGCTTACCCGCTCAAGAAAAGCGTCAACGGGCGGTACCTGGTCGATTCCCAAGGCACACCTTTTCTCCTCGCCGGCGATGCCCCGCAAGCGCTCATGGTCAAGCTCAACGAAGCGGACGCCGACCTTTACTTCTCGAACCGCGTCGCGCACGGCTTCAACGCCGTCTGGATCAATTTGCTTTGCCGCCCCGGGACCGGCGGGCGCAAGGATGGAGCGACCTATGACGGTATCCTTCCCTTCACCACGCCCGACGACCTCGCCACGCCCAACGAGGCCTACTTCGCCCGCTGTGACCGGATGCTGAGCCTGGCTCAGAAACACGGTCTATTGGTAATCCTCGATCCGGCCGAAACCATCGACCACCTCAAGCTCATGGTCGCCAATGGTCCGGACAAGTGCCGCGCTTTCGGGCGATATCTCGGGCAGCGCTACCAACGCTTCCCCAACCTGGTCTGGATGAGCGGCAACGATTTTCAGACCTGGCGCGAGCCTCGGAACGACGCGGCGGCCCTGGCCGTCGCCGAAGGGATTCACGAGGCCGACCCGGACCATTTGCAGACCGTTGAACTCAATTACGAAGTGAGCGGTTCACTGGACGATCCGAAGTGGGCACCGCTTATCAGCCTGAGTTGCGCGTACACTTACTATCCCACCTACGCGCAAGTGCTCAAGGAATACAACCGGCCGAATTTCCTGCCCGTGATCATGATTGAATCCGACTACGAATTCGAGCAGCGGGCTACGCCGGCCGTGCTGCGCCGCGAGGAGTACTGGTCCATCCTGGCCGGCGCGACCGGCCAGGTCTATGGCAGCGGGCCGATCTGGCCCTTCAAGGAGAACTGGAAGAGTGCCCTGGATTCTACGGGGGCGGTTCAGATGGTGTGGGTTAAAGCGCTGTTCGAGCCGCGCGCCTGGTTCGACCTGGTCCCGGACCAAGCGCATAAGTTGGTGGTCGCCGGGTATGGAACGTTCGACGGCGCCTCGCATGAAGGCAATCATTACGTGATGACCAGCGACTATGTCACGGCCGGACGCACGCCGGATGGGCGGTTAGCCATCGCCTACATGCCTTCGCTGCGCCCGCTGAAGATCGCCCTGTCCCAGCTCAGCGGACCGGTGACGGCGCGGTGGTATGATCCGAGTCGCGGGACTTTTGCCTCCATTCAAGGCTCTCCGTTCCCGAATTCCGGGCAGCCGTACTTCATCCCGCCGGGCAACAACGCGGACGGGGACGGCGATTGGCTGCTGGTCCTCGAGACGCGCGGGCGAGACTGAAGAGTTTGGCGAACATGGATCAAACAACGAATGGTTTGACCCGGTTGAAATCCCGGAGTCTCCCGGCCACGTCCGAAATCGGACGCCAAGAACAGTGTCAATACTTAAGTACGACCCCTTTACACAACAGGATGGGAGTTGCTTGTGGTTGGCATCTCGAATCGTCAGGTCCCAACGCCCGGCGAATGGCTCCTCGGACACCGCGGGAGCACCGGGGTGGCGATCAAGACGAGACTCAGGCCGAGGAACACCCGCGGCCAAAAAGCCGGGGCGTTGGCTGGAACGTTCCTGCATCGGTCGCTCATCACCTGGCACTTCACGCAGATTGCACCGGGGAGGGTAGGATGCACAGCCGCAGATTCAACGGAAAACTTGCCGCCGGTCGGTTGATGGGTGTGGGACAAACTTCGTCTATTGAAGCTGATTGAGCGAAGCCATAACTGTAGTCGCCGCTGCCTGCGCTGGGCGCCTTCGCCCTTCCGAAGCTGCTTTCTCCTCTGCATGCGCACACCCTACCCGATCCGGTTCAACGAACCAGCTTCAATCGGCTCTTCATCGTTTTTCTCTGGCGCTATTGGACAGGCTTCCTACAATGCCTCCCGAAGGCTCGCCTCATGGGGACTGACTCCGATGGGGAAAGCAGGAAAAATCTTTATGCCAGAGCGCTGGTTGTCCGTCGAAGAAATTGCCGCCCACCTGGGCGTCAACCGCGACACGATCTACAAATGGATCGAGCGCAAGAAAATGCCCGCTCACAAGGTGGGCCGCCTTTGGAAATTCCTTGCGTCGGAGATTGACGCCTGGGTCAAAGACGGGACCGCAGGTTAGAAGGAGTCCTAACCAACCAAGCCCAAAACCGCCGCACACCTTACACCACCTTTACAGAACTTGCGTTTCGATCCTACGTTATGAAGACCCTCAACTGCTGTCTGCCCCGCCAATTAGTTCTCGACGGCTCCGAGGACTTCGTGGCCAACCTCTCGGGACTGACCGAATTGACGGAATCCGAGGCGGCAGAATTCCTCGACTCGAACGTTCTTACCTCCGGCATGGAGGAGTTGATCATGCAGTCGTTCGACCGCCTCTCTGGCGGCCCCAGCCGGGAGATCTTCAAGCTCTCGGAATCCATGGGCGGCGTCAAAACCCAAAGCATGATCGTGGCCGGCCTCTTGGTCCTCCTCGGCTACCTCTACCAGATCACTGAGCCAAACGCCGCCTGGGCTGACCTCTGTCCCCTCCTCCAGACCTCGCGGCTAGCAGTCGAGAATCATCGCGACTAAACTCCCGAAAGATGATCACCGAGAACGAACTTCTTACTTTCATGGCCGACCTGGAATCCGACCGGGTCGAGCGGACTATCTCCACTAATGACACTACCAAGTTTCGCGAGGCCATCTGTGCCTTCTCCAACGACTTTCCCAACCATCGCCAGTCTGGCTTCCTCCTCATTGGAGTACACGATCGGACTGGCCGCCCTTCCGGCCTCGTTGTCACCGACGAGATGATGCGAAACGTCGCCGGCCTGCGCCAGGACGGCGAAGTCCTTCCGTCACCTGGAATGTCGGTTTACAGAATCTCTCTGTCCGACGGTTCCGGTGATGTGATGGTCGTCGAGGTTCACCCTTCAGATATCCCCCCTGTCCGGTCCAGCGGCCGCGTCTGCATCCGGGTTGGCCCAAGGAGGGCCATTGCGAACGAAACCGAGGAGCGAATCCTCTCCGAGCGACGGGTCGCCACTGTCAGGACCTTCGACGCCCGCCCATGTCCGGAAGCCGCTCTCGACGACCTCGCCCTCGACCTCTTTCTGAACACCTATCGCAGACAAGCCCGTCCTCCAGGCCAACAACCGCTCCGTCGAAGAGCAACTCGCCGCGCTCCGTTTCTTCGACCTCCGGCGCCACTGCCCCACTCACGCAGGCATAATCCTCTTTGGCGCCGACGTTCGCGGTTTTCTTCCCGGCGCCTACGTCCAATACCTCAAGATCAATGGTACCCACCTCTCCGACGAGCTCGTCGTTTCGCGTGAATTCTCCGGAGATTTGCTCACCTTGGCCAGAGAACTCGACGTCCTCCTGGAAGGCTCTCTTGAGCAAAAGCCTGTCCGCACCACCGCGCTTCGCGACCAAAATGTTTGGGATTTTCCAAAGAAGGCCGTCCGCGAGCTCTTGATGAACGCCGTCTGCCATCGCAGTTACGAATCCAATTCGCCCGTTCGCTTCTATCGTTTCTCGGATCGCGTCGAAATCCAGAACCCCGGTGGGCTTTACGGCGACGCCCGTCCCGAGAACTTCCCTCGCTGCACCGACTACCGTAACCCTGTTCTCGCAGAGGCCCTCAAAATTCTCGGCTACGTCAATCGCTTCGGTCGCGGTGTATTGGACGCCCAAGCCGCCCTGGCTGAAAACGGCAGCTCCCAGGCCCACTTCGAATTTGAGCCTGCCTTCTTCTCTGCCACCCTCATCAAACACCCCGCTGTATGAAAACCCTGGCCTTCTTCAACAACAAAGGCGGTGTCGGCAAAACTACTTTGGCCTACCACTTGGCGTGGATGTTGTCCGACCAGGGGCGTCGGGTCCTGGTAGTGGACCTTGACCCGCAGGCGAACCTTACCTCGATGTTCCTGACCGAGGACCGTCTGGTACAAGTCTGGGATACAGATGTTGACAGCGGCCAAAGCATCATGGGCGCCTTAGACCCGTTGATTCGAGGCCTTGGAGATGTCCGCGAACCCCATGCCGAGCGCATCAATTCCAGGCTGTACTTGGTCCCCGGGGATCTGGCTCTTTCGGGCTTCGAGAGCGAACTTTCCGAAGCTTGGGGCAACTGCCTTGATCGACGTGAGCCCGCGTTCCGCCAAACCTCCGCGTTTCACCGCATTGCCAGTATGGCAGCCGCCAGGGTTCAGGCCGATATCGCAATCATGGACGTCGGCCCGAACTTCGGCGCCATCAACCGAGCTGCCCTAATCTCCGCTGCGCACGTTGTAGTCCCGCTTGCCCCCGACCTGTTCTCTCTCCAGGGGCTCCGCAACCTCGGCCCAACCCTCCGCAAATGGCGTGAGGAG
Source organism: Verrucomicrobiota bacterium (assembly GCA_018969165.1). GTDB lineage: Bacteria > Verrucomicrobiota > Verrucomicrobiia > Limisphaerales > JAGWYX01 > JAGWYX01. Next base: position 7,456 of record JAGWYX010000034.1, on the reverse strand, counting down.
TGGGCCGATCGCAAGGGCAGGAACCCCGCCTCCGATATACCACTCCCTGAAGGACAGATTGAGCCAATTGGCTATGTGATCCTCCAATTTGGCATTCGGGACAGCCGCCCAGTCAAGGCCTATGAGCGTTGGCTCAACCAGATTCCCGACACTTACCATCACTGCGTGTTGGATGAACGCGGCGATGCCCGCTCCTTGGTGTCCGACCCAAGCTGTCTCGGTTTGGTCAAGCACTATCGCAGCCTTGTGCCGCTCGCCATGGAGGCACGTAAACCGATCTTCCACCTCAAGGCGGCCGATGGAGCCATAGGCGCTCACTACGAAGCCGTGCAGCATTGTGCGAACGCCTTCGCCGACCTCGCCGCAAAAATCTCGGATAGCGTCGGTCTTCCTCCTATCGTTGCACAACTCGCGCTCGTCTCCTGAACTACCGTGCCCATCAATCGACCGGGAATGAGGTCCGAGGCGCGCCTCGCCAGGCACAAGTATTCGTAAAGGGGTCGTACTGGAGGATCCGGCCCTCGGCGTTTAACCGCTGGTAAAGCGGCGTCCCGGGAAACGCCGTCAGGAACGTGATCTGCACTTCATACAGACCCGACTCCTTCACAAAATTCAACACGTCGTCGAACACCTCCGGCGTGTCGCCGTCCAGCCCGAGGATGAAACATCCGTTGACGGTGATGCCGAAGGACTGGATTTTCGCAATCGCCGCCCGGTACCGGTCCTGCTGCCGCAGCTTCCAGTTGCCGTTCAGCTCGACGCCGTCGAGGCTGACTTTGCGCGGGCTTTCGAGCCCGATCAGGATCTGCTGGCAGCCGGAGTCGCGCATCAATCCCAGCAGCTCGTCGTCGCGCGCCACGTTCACGTCGGCCTCGGTGAACCAGCGGAGCCTTTCCGGCGCCAGCGCCCGCAGCAGCTCCTGGTAATGCGCCGGGTTCACGAAACTGTTGTCGTCGGCAAACTCGATGAACGGCCGGTCCCACACCCGTTTGATGGCCTGAATTTCCTCGAGCACCTTGGGCACCGGTTTGAGCTTGTACCGCGGCGTCAGCAGGATCGAGCTGGCGCAAAACGCGCACCGGTGGGGACAACCCCGGCTGGTCTGGACCGTGATCCGGTTGTACCGGTCCGGGTCGAGCAGGTCGAACCGCGGGACGGGCGCCTCGCGGAGGTCGTACGACCCGGGTGGCGATTGGCGGTAGAACGGCTTCAACGCCCCGTAAAGGGGTCGTACTTAAGTAATGACACTGTTATCAGCCCTTGTTTCTCCCGTATGAAAGGGTCGGTCCATCTGGCGATGGCTCGAGGCAACCACGGCCACGCGATTTTCAGTGATGACCGGGACCGCAAGGGCTTCCTGGAACGCCCGTTTTCGCATTTGCGCATGAAATGGGACCAGGAACCGAAGCACCTCCTCTCCCGCCCTGCGGGCACCCTCTCCTTCGCTGCCAGCGAAGGAGAGGGCTGGGGAGGGCGGCGGGCAAGGCGGCTCGTGAGGGCCGTCACGTCCACTCTCGGGCCTGAATTGCGGCGTCGAACCGGGAGGGGTGGCATGCTGCTGTCCACCAATTGCTGGACCGCGACACGCGGTCCCTCCCAGTCGAGGTTGGTTGGTTCGTCCGGCAGTGGTTTCTGCCATCACCGGCGAAACCCTGGAATTGGAGGATCGAATTACCGCGGATGGCGCGGATAGCGCGAATCAAATCGGATCTCGATCCCTGAACTTCGTGGGGCCTCGTTTGGTGTCGATTCGTGGTGGATCGGGTTTGCGCCTCGCTACGCGAACTGCGGATGTTCGAGCAGCCTTTCCCAGGTGCGCGGCGAAAGCGGCTGTTGCCGGTAGACCGGTTCGCAAAGCGGTTCGGCGCTGGTCGAGCGGTGCGCGCGCCGCAGCCAGCTCCGGCCCAGCGGATGGTCAAGCAAGCTCAGGAAGTTAGCGGCGATGGTGGTTTCCTCCTTTTCGCCGGTGGCATGGCCGGCGCCGACGAAGAAACCTGCGAGGAGCAACGTTACGCGCAGCATCGTGCTCCGCGAATAGGTCGGCAGGGCGCACGGCCGCCGCGGATCGAGCTGGTCAAATAAATCGGCGAACAACGGTAGCGTCCACATCGCCGGGTTCTTCGCCGGCGAAAACGCGTCAAACAGGATCGCGTGCGGCGGCGGCCAGGTTGTTTGTTCAAGCCGCCCGGCCGAGGGCAGTTGTCGATCCGCCTTGGCCAGCAGCGTCGGGAAATCGTGCAACTCCAGTGTCCAGTCTACCGTTTGGGTGCCGTCGGTAAACCGCACGCGGTACTCCGTGATCAGCCGCCGCAACCGCTCCTCATAGCCGCCGAGGTAGCCGAGGGCGTCGGTGTGGCACAAGGCGAACTCGAGCGGTTCGAGGGTTTGGTCGAAGCTCAGCACCCGCATCGTGCCGGGCAAATGGCGGGTGGCCCGCAGCACCGTCAGGACGTTGGCGGCCGCGCCCAGCCCGACATCCCAGAGCACGAACTCGCCCGGCGCCGCCGCCCGGCGTTCGACCAGGCGCAGTTGGCGGACATACAGCGCTTCAGCCTCGGCAACGGGGCCGATGACCGGGTGGAATGTCTCCTGGTGCGCCAACGAACGGACGCTCCAGGCGCCGTTGGCCAAGCGCGCCAGGCGATAGCCCGAGGCGGAGTGCATGCCGCGAGTTTGGCCGCGAGCGACCGTCACGCAACCAAAATGAGGCGCGCGAACCGGAGCAGCTCGTCGAAATCCGAGGGCCGATTTCCGAAGACCGAGGGAAGTCCGAAGTTCGGGATTTGAAGTCCGATTATGAAATCGGCGGCCACCGTTCATCGCCGGGAGTGAATCCGACAACTGCCCGCTGAAGGAAGGGAGGTCGGCTTGGCCCGGATTTCAGGTTTCGGATTTCCCTCGAATTTCGGACTTCGACCTTCGGACTTCAAGCTTGGCTCCGGGCGCCTGCTGGTAGAAGATTCCGCCATGGACGCGCTATTGAAGTTGCTGCACGAGAACGCGGCGTTGAAGCCCGCCGAGTTGGCTGCCTTGCTGGGGCAACCCGAGAAAGAGATCGCCGCCAAGGTCAAGGCTTACGAAAAGGACCAGGTGATCCTCGGCTACCGCACGATTTTGAACGAGGAGAAACTCGGTGTGGACGTCGTCCGCGCGGTGATCGAGGTGAAGATCACGCCGGAGCGGGAGGGCGGCTTCAACCGGCTGGCCGAGCGGATCGCCAAGTACCGCGAGGTCAAGTCTTGTTACCTGATGTCCGGCGCTTACGATTTGCTGGTGATTGTCGAGGGTTCGAGCCTGCGCGAGGTGGCATCGTTTGTCTCGGAAAAACTGGCGACCATCCAGGGAGTTATTTCGACGGCGACGCATTTCATGCTCAAGCCGTACAAGGAACAGGGCGTCTTAATGCAGCAGGAACGCAACGAGGACCGGCTTGCGGTTTCCCCGTAGTGTTGTACGTCTGCTGTCGCCGAAGCATCTCCTTGATCTGGAGGCGATTCGACAAAAAGACGGCCCCGATTATGGCCTTGCAGGCGATTTTCACCCTCGATTTCTGTCTGTAACGGACAATTCGGGCTCCGAACGCACACTCCGTTCCGCTCTCCCCGCCGTCGCGATCTCCTGTGGTGGGGAATCCGGATTCTCAAGGAGGCAAAAAGAGGCTTGAAAATCGGCTGTAAGGCCCGAAAAACGGCTCTAATTTCCCATAACCTCTTGCCGGCACGAAACTTGTCCAGGCGACAGCAAGCTCGCCAGCAAGCCTTGCCGGCACGAAACTTGTCCAGGCGACAGCAAGCTCGCAGCTCTCAGAACTGCTTCATGGCGGCATCGAGGGCGGCGTAGAGTTGACCCATCGTCGCCTCGGTCTCGTCGCCCATGTTCGAAATGCGGAAGGTCGTGCCCTTGATCTTCCCGTAACCGCCGTCGATCAGGAAGCCCTGGTCCTTGACGAGCTTCTGCAGCTTTGGCACGTCCACGACCCGGCCACCGGGTCGGGCGCCATTGCTGACGCACGTGAGCGTCACGGACTCGAAGCCATTTTCGGGGAACAGCACGAACCCGTGACGCGCCGCCCAGTCGCGGGTCCTCTGCGCCAGCCTCGCGTGACGGGCATAGCGCGCGTCGAGGCCCTCGGCGAAGATGTCGTCGAGCTTGGATTCGAGCGCATAGACGTGCCCGATGCTCGGTGTGCTCGGGGTCATGCTTTGCTCCGCGTTTTTCTGGAACTCGACGAAATCGAAATAGTACCCGCGGTCCTTCATCGTGGCGGCCTTGGTCAGCGCAGCGGGCGAACAGGTGAACACCGCCATGCCGGGCGGCAGGGCGAGGGCCTTTTGCGTCCCCGCCAGCAACACGTCCAGGCCGAGCCGGTCGAACTCGATCTTGATCCCGCTGAACGAACTGACCGAATCGAGGATGAACATCACGTCCGGGTATTTCGCTTTGAGCGCAGCGATCTCGGCCAACGGGCTCATCGTGCCGGTCGAGGTTTCGTTGTGAATGACGGTCAGGGCGTCGAACTGGCCGGTGGCGAGTTTGGCCTCCACCTGGGCGGCGCGGATGGGCGAACCCCACTCCACTTTGAGGGCGTCGGCGGCCTTGCCGCAACGCTGAGCGACATCGAACCATTTGTCGGAAAACGCGCCGCACATGCAGCACAGCACTTTTTTAGCGACGAGGTTGCGCAGGGCCGCCTCCATCACGCCCCAGGCCGAGGAGGTGCTGAGGTAAACGAGTTGCCTGGTGTAAAACAGCGCCTGGAGTCGCGGCTGAATTTTCGCGTAAAGATCTTTGAACCCCTGGCCGCGGTGTCCGATCATCGGCGAACGGAAGGCGCGCAGGGTCTTTTCACTCACCTCGACCGGTCCTGGAATATGTAATTTGACGTGTCCCATAATTAAGAGACCTTGAGCCTTGAGACTTATTAGTTTCAAGTCAAGTTTTCACCTTGTGCCGGTCGTTTCCCCGTCCAGTCCGGCCGCTGCCCGAGGACCCGGCTCGACACCAAACGGACGTCGGCCGACGTTTTCCGCCGTGTGGCAGGCCCATTCTCCTGACTCGGGAAACTATTTGCTTTTCCGCATCCCCATCCGGTCGATATAATCCGAACCATGAATCACGTCGGCATCGGATATGATGTCCATCGTCTGGTGGAAGGCCGCAAACTGGTGTTGGGCGGGGTCGAGATCCCCCACACCAAGGGTCTGGAGGGCCACTCGGACGCCGACGTGCTGATGCATGCGGTTTGCGACGCCCTGTTCGGCGCGCTGGGCGAGGGTGATATTGGCCATTTTTTCCCCAACACGGATCCGCGCTGGCGCGGCGCCCCGAGCCGGGTTTTTCTGCAGGAGGTCGCCCGCCAAATCGCGTTTCACGATGCCCGGATCGTCAACGTGGACGCCACCATTATTGCGCAGGAACCCAAGTTGGCGCCGCACATTCACGCCATGCAAAGCCACATCGCCATCGCGCTCGAGATCAATCCCAAACGCGTCGGCGTCAAGGCCACCACCAACGAGCACCTCGGCTTCCTGGGACGCGAGGAGGGGATTGCGGCGATGGCCGTCGCCAGCGTGGAGCTGCGGCAGTGAACCATGTCGGCCAAGGCGGAGATCAGTTGGAAGCGGCGGACGGCAGAAGGCACCAAGCTGGAGGTGTACGCGCGGCACGTCGGAAGCCGCTGGCGGTTCTATGCCCGCCAACGGCGGTTCGAACCATGGCAAGCGGTCGAACAGCCGCCGCTGGAGGACTGGCTGGAACTGTTGGATGCAGTCCAGCGCCGCATCCGCCGCCGCCTTTTGCGGCCCGAGGAGGCCGATCGCCTGCGGCAGACCATCCGCGAACGATTCCCGGACCATGAGTCCTGAGCCGGATACCAACCGCCGCCGGCGGAGCGGCCGGCAAGCCGACCCAGGACGGCGCCGCCACAGGCTATGTCCAGAACGCTGACCTGCGCCCCGCTGATCTTGATCGTCCCCAGCGCCGAACGCCGCGGGGTCGAGTTCAGCGATCTGTCGCTCAGCCTGTCCTATCTTTACGCGAACGCGATCCTGGCCGCGGGTGGGTTGCCTTGGATATTGCCGATTACCCCCGAGCCGTCGCCGGCGATCGAGGCCGTGCGGCGTTGTGACGGGGTGATGTTGACCGGTGGCGACGACGTGCAACCGAAGTTGTACCGGTCCACCGTGCCGACGCGCTTGAGACGGACGCTCGGCCCGCTCTGTCCTGAGCGGGACCTGCTCGAAATGGAGGTCATCGGCGAAGTCTTTCGCCGCCGGAAACCCCTGCTTGCCATTTGCCGCGGGCAACAAATCCTGAACGTCGCGCTGGGCGGCACGCTGCTGGTGGATATCCGCGCCGAACGCCCCGGGGCCTTGAATCATGCCCGGTCCGATCGCAAGGACCAACTCGTGCATGAGGTCGAACTCGAACCGGACTCGCTCCTGGGCCGGTTGTTTGGCCGCCGCCGGATCGGCGTCAACAGCTCGCATCACCAGGCCGTGGCGCGCGTGGCCCCGCCTTTGCGCATTACGGCGCAAGGCCCGGACGGGGTGGTCGAGGGCCTTGAGCTGCGGCCGCAAGACACCCGCCTGTTACCCTATTTGCTCTCGGTTCAATTTCACCCCGAACGGCTGGTGGCCCGGCATGCGGAATTCCGGCCGCTGTTTGAGAGCTTCATCCGCGCCTGCGCGCCGCGAATGCGACCATCCCGATGAGCGCGCGAATCCTGGTGGTGGACGATGACACCGAGGTGCGCCACCTGCTCGCCGCGGTGTTGGAGCGAGAAGGCCATGAGGTCGCGTTGGTCGAGGACGGTCGCGCGTTGGAGACGGCGCTGGGGGAGAGGCCAGCCGACGTGGTGCTGCTCGACCTGAAGTTACCGGACGCCGACGGGTTGGAGCTGCTGCCGGTGGTCAAGCAGGCCTGGCCGGCGACCGAGGTGATCGTGTTGACCGGTCACGCGACCCTGGACGCGGCGGTCGAGGCGACCAAGCGGGGGGCCTATCATTTTCAGAAGAAGCCCTTTGAGCCAAAGGCGCTGCTGCTGTCGATCGACCGTGCCCTCGAGCACAAACAGCTCAACGAGGAAACGGTCTCCTTGCGCAAGGCCTTGTCCAACGTGAGCGGTCGCGCCTCGCCCGTCTTCCAGTCGGCGGTGATGAAGATGGTGGCGCGCACCATCGAGCGGGTGGCGCCGAGCGAACTCTCCGTCCTGATCACCGGCGAGAGCGGCACCGGCAAGGAGGTGATCGCCGACCTGCTCCACGTGTTCAGCCCGCGGAGCAAGGGGCCGTTCGTCAAGATCAACTGCGCGGCCTTGCCCCATGAATTGATCGAAAGCGAGTTGTTCGGGGCCGTCAAGGGCGCCTATACCGGCGCGCAGGCGGACCGCCAGGGCTTGTTTCGCCAGGCCCAGGGCGGCACGCTCTTGCTGGACGAGCTTTCCGAAATGCCAGTG
>JAGWYX010000881.1 GCA_018969165.1 Verrucomicrobiota bacterium | reverse complement strand
CGATAATCAATCCGCAACTCGTTCTGGTCGGTCAGCGTGTAAGTCACCAGGGTCGATAGGTTGCCCGGGTAGCCTTCCTCGCCGTCCTTGCTCAGGTACGAAAACTCGACCGCCGCCTCGCCTGCGCTGGCCGGAAGAGCCCTGGCCTGCCACAACACTTTGTCGAATCCCTTCAGCCCGCCGTGCAGGTGATTCGGTCCGTTGTTGATCGCCAGCGTGTATTGCTTGCCATCGAGCGTGAACTTGCCTTTGGCGATGCGGTTGGCGACCCGGCCAGTCGTCGCCCCGAAATGCGGATGGCCTTTCAGATACGAATCGAGGCGATCAAACCCCAGCACAATATTGCCCATCTGCCCGCGTCGGTCCGGCACCCGTACCTCGGTCAATATGGCCCCGTAATTGGTGACTCGGGCGACAAGGCCATTGCGATTGGTCAGACTGAACAGCTTGATACCGGTCCCGTCAGCGAGCCGGCCCCAGGTTTGCTCTCGCGTCGTGCTCATCTGCCTGCCGTTTTACCTGGACCGCCAAAAAGCGCAACCGCCAAAACGCCGCCGATGGACCGCCACCAGCCGGCCTCGACTGGCGGCTGCTCAGGCCGCAGACGGTCGGCCCGCGCGCCGAAGTCCAGCCCGGCCGGGTCTCTCGCGGTTTGCGACACACCGCGGTCCGGCGTGATGCCTCGCCGCTTTTTGCTTTATTGACGGGCGCGAGCCACGCTATAAGTGACAGCGCAAGTCCCACCGCGTGCGGTCACGTGGCTTGCCAACTGGCAGCGGCCCCGTTTCCGGACCGGGTGACCTGCGACACTGCGTCTGAATGCCGGAAATGCTAGAGTCCTTGAACCGTGAAACTTGCTGTAACCAAGTCAAGCCTTGGCGTCTCTTTCGCGGTCTGTGTCTTTCCCCTCAAGGACTCTATGAGCGAGGCCCGCAGAGGGAACGGACGAAGGAAAAGAACAATCGAAGACGCACGAAAAAGTGACTCGAGGTCTGAGGGGCACCTCGCGCGCAAACCTGAACGGCCCCGCTAAGCCCCGCGCCGACGAAGGCAAACCTGTGAAAACAATCAAACCCAAAGAGAGTCCCGCCGGACGATGGGTCTCCTATCGATCCGAAATCAAAGTGCTGGATTGCACCATCCGCGACGGCGGATTGATGAACGACCACCGGTTTGACGACGAGTTCGTCAAGGCAGTCTATACCGCCTGCGTCGAGGCTGGCATCGACTACATGGAGCTGGGCTACAAGGCGTCGCGGAAGATTTTTGCCCCCACCGATTTCGGCCCCTGGAAGTTCTGCACCGAGGATGACCTGCGCCGCATCGTCGGGGATAACGACACTTCGCTGAAACTGGCGGTGATGGCCGACGCCGAGCGCACCGATTACCACCAGGACATCCTGCCCCGCGACCAGAGTGTCATCGACATGGTCCGCGTGGCTACTTATATCAACCAGATTCCCGCCGCGATTGATATGCTCAAGGACGCCCACGACAAGGGCTATGAAACCACCGTCAACCTGATGGCCGTATCGGCGGTGCAGGAACGCGAACTGGACCAGGGCCTGGAACTCCTGGCAACCTCCGAGGCGGAGGCAATTTATATCGTGGACAGTTTCGGCGCGCTCTACAGCGAACAGATTCATTATCTGGCCCGCAAGTACCTCCATTACGCCAAAGCCGCCGGCAAACAGGTCGGCATCCACGCGCATAACAACCTGCAATTGGCTTACTCCAACACCATCGAGGCGATCATCCTGGGCGCGAATTATCTCGATGCCACCCTGGCCGGTCTCGGCCGCGGGGCCGGCAACTGCCAGATGGAGCTGCTGCTTGGCTTCCTGCACAACCCCAAGTTCCGGCTGCGGCCCGTGCTGCAGTGCGTCCAGCAATACGTCGAACCCATGCGCGCCAAACTGGGCTGGGGATTCGACATCCCCTACATGATGACCGGCCTGCTCAACCGCCACCCGCGGTCCGCGATCAAATTCAACGCCGGGAAGGACCGCGGCAACTTCGTCAAGTTCTACGACGCGATCATCGACGAGGCGTGAAGCGGCCGCCCGAGGCGCCGCATCCACCTGGCCCGGTTGCTTGCCTACGCAGTCTGAAGATGGGCGCGCCCGGACTGAGCTTGCCGACGTGCGCACCAAGCATTGTTGACGGACCGGCCCCGCTGGGGCAAATGCGGATGGGGTAAGCGAGGCGGTGGAGGGCGGAAATGTTGAATGTTAAGATGTGACCCCAAGCGCCCCTTACTTCGCCCGCCCGGCCCATTTCTTCCACGTCCCCGGGTCCTTCAGCAGCGGGAGATAGACGCCGCCGA
>JAGWYX010000880.1 GCA_018969165.1 Verrucomicrobiota bacterium | reverse complement strand
GACATCGCCTCGATCGGCAGGAAATCGAAAAACAAGGTGCGGTCCGAGCTGGTCGCCAGCGAGACCAGCTTGCCTTTGCTTTCCGGCGTCTCGACCTGGACATGCTGGTGGACTTGCTCGAGGTTGGTGGTCTTGCCACAGAGCGCGGGGCCGTAATAGACGATCTTGACCTGCAATTCTCTGGTGGCTTGGTTGATGAGCGCCATAAGATTATTGAGTTTGTTGGCCCAGGTACGCGGCGATCGCGGCGAGCGGCGTTGCCGGCAGCGCCTGGCCGGTCCGGCCCAACACCGCAAGGTAAACGCCGCCGGCCTTGAGGATTTCCAGGGGCTTGCCGCCCACGTGGACCAGCACCCGGTCCGGTTCGCCGAGTTTGAGTTCGGTCGTGTAGTGGCTCAACCGCTCGAAAAGTTGGGGCACGAAGGCCGCGAAGGTTTCCGCGCTCAGCTCGGCCGGCATCTGGTCGGCCACCAGCAACCCGTCCTGCATCGCAATCAGCACCCCGGCAATGCCCGGCAACCCGGCGGCGCGATGCACAATCTCCAGCGGAGACCATTCCTTCTTGCCCGGCTGTCCGAGCGCGGCGCCGAGGTCGGCAAACGCTGCCGGCGCGGCACCGACTCCGGCCGCCACCGTGGTTGACGGGAGAGGCGCCGCGGTGATTGCCGGAACTGGCGGCGGCGGTGCGGCCGGCACCGGAGGCGGGGGCGTTGGCTCCGGGACGGCTGCAGGAACCCCCGCTTCGAGCGGGGGCGCCGGCGTCGGCGCCGGCGGCACGGGCGCCATCCGGGTCCCGGTGAAGAGGTCGGGGATGTTGTCGCCGATCACGACTCTCCGCTGAGCGGCGGCAGGCGCGCGGTGGGCCATGAAGAGCGGCACAACGACGGGCAGCGGCAACGCGACGGCGACCGCATCACAAGCCGAGGCGACGGCGGCCCCGGCTTCCGCCGGCAGCCAGGCGCGGATTTGTTGCCAGGTAAATACCAGCTTGCCGGATTTCAAGCCGGCGGCGACGACCTCGACCGGGAGCGCCAGGGAGGCCGCCGCCAGATTTCGCTCCGAGATCTCCTGGCGCACCGACTCGGGCCAACCGGTGGCGACCGACGCGAGCGCGACTCGGATCGTGGCCGCGTCGCTCATGCCGGGCGGCGGCTTAGCCGGCTGGGGCGCCGGCGGAACCGGGATCGCGGGCCGCAAGGCCGGCGGTGGCGAAACGGGCACCGGCTTCGTTGGTACCACGGCCGCCGGCGCCGGTTTGGACAACGGTGTCCTGGGCAGCTCCGGCAATGGCGCGATCGGTTTGATGGGGGCCGCTACGACTGGCGACGGGGACGGTGGGGGAAGTGGAATCGCGGGCGCAATCGTGGCGGCGGCAATTGGTGTCGGGGGCGTCGGTGGGCGTGGTGCGGGTGGAGAGACCGGTTCGGCCGGCGGGACAGCGGCGGGTTGGGGAACTGCGCGCGGGGCTTCCGCCGCCTGTGGCAGGGGTTTGCCGTCGGAGCCAAAAATCGGCCGGATGTCCTCCGGCACTTGCGACCGCCTTTGGTCGGCTCGTCGCGGGAGTTGTCCGGGTTTGAGCCGGGAAAGGACTTCGGGCAAAGGCAGCACGATCGGGGTCTGGTCCAGGTCGTGGCTATCGGCAAAGACGCCTGGAGGGGCTGAGGCCTTGAGTTCCGCGAAGGTGAGCCGGACGATACCACGCGGCAACTGGTCCAGGATGGTCTTGAGTGGCACGCGCACCTGGAGGTCGCCCCGCGGTTGCTGGTGGAGGTGAGGTTTGATCTCCTGGGGCAGGCTTCCCAGCAGGCACTTGAGCGGCAGGGTCAGGCAATCCGCGTCGGGCAACGGAGTGGATGGCGCGGCCGCGTGAGGCCGGGCTGAGGTGAGGGCGGTCGGCGCGGGCGCGGTTTCGGCCGGTTCTTTAGCGAAGATTTTTTTAAAGATGCCCAGCATCGCGAAACGCGGGCGCCATTAGATCATGGACCTCGAGATTCGTCGATACAATTCGCGCTCCGGCCAGCTCGACCAGGCACGGATTGAACCCACTCGGCATTCAAGCCCATCCGTCAGACAGCTACAAAGGTGCAAGCTGGACGTGGCGTGGAGCGACCTCACCTGGCTTCCTTACGGGCCAAAAACAGGCCCAAAAACAAGCCCTAAGGCCCTCCAGGAGGGACATTTTCTTCATATCCAACATCCGCACAGCAGCTTACTGACCAGACCCTGGGATAGAATACAGTTTGTGGCGTCGCTTTTGGCTTCTGGCTAGGCGCCAGACCGGGAGTGTATCCCAGCGATACTGGACCGGTCGCGCAACAACGCCAGC
>JAGWYX010000879.1 GCA_018969165.1 Verrucomicrobiota bacterium | reverse complement strand
CCCTCCGGCCTCGCCAACCGCTCAGCAGCCCTCTGCTGTCGCCTAAGCAAGTGCGACACCAGGAAGATGTTGCGAATATTTGAAGCTCGTTTTTGGGGCTTACAGGCGATTTTCGGCCCTCTTTTTTGGCACTAACCGGCCTAACGAGGCGCGCCTCAGACCTCATTCTGGCTCCGTCCGTCTATTCTCGGTTTTGGTCTTCTGCCTCTCCCTGCTCTGTACGCGCCTCGCTCATGGAGTCCTGAAGAACACAGACCGTGAAAGCGACGCCAAAACTCGACTTGAGATGACAGCAAGTTTCAAGATTCAAGGACTCTAGCGAGACGCAAACTCAGATCTCAAGTCACCTTCGAGAAACCGGTGAGAACGACTGGGCCTATCGTTGCGAATACCGGTCCTTACAGCCGAAATTCGAGGCCAAAAATCGGCTGTAAGGCGACTTTTGGAGCCCATTTTTTGCGGGACCACCTGTCCACCAACAAGATGTCCAGGCGACAGCAAAAGCCCTACTGGGGCGAGGGTTTGGGCGGTCCGGCTGGGTCAGCGGCGGGCGGTGGAACGACGACCACCGGCAAGGGCACGCGCAGCTTCATCACGTCGTCCACTAACACCTCCAGATAATACACGCCAGCGCGAGCGAACTCGATCTGGCCGAACACGGTGACGTTGGTGGCGTGATGGGCGCCGTCTTGCAGCAGGAACTTGACCTGGCTTTGCCGGATGACCGTGGTCTGGTCCGGTCCCACCAGGCGCACGCTCTCGTTGAAGCCGCCGACCCCGGCCGCCCAGCGATTGAAGACACAAAGTTTGAGCGCCGTGACCGGTAATTGCGGGACGCGAATCAACCCGATGACGCCGATGAGGATGAAGTTGCCGTTGACTTCCTGGCGGATTTCCTCGCACAGGAGCGAGCACTGCAAGTCCGGGAGAATGCGGGTCGGTTGCATAAAGAGAGTTTGGGAAACCGCTGGCGGTCCAGGCGGTCAAGCGATGATGCCAGCGGCCATCTCGGCGGCCCGCACCGTGTTGTGCATCAGCATGGCGATGGTCATCGGGCCGACCCCGCCAGGGTTGGGCGTGATTCTGCTGGCGACCGGTTGGACTTCGGCAAAGGCGACGTCACCGACCAACCGCGCCCCGCCCTTGGCGGCGGGATCGGCGACGCGGTTGACCCCCACATCGATCACCGTCGCGCCAGGCTTGATCATGGGTGACTTCACAAACTCGGCGACACCCATCGCCGCGATCACGATGTCGGCGCGCCGGCAGTGCCCGGCGATGTCGCGGGTGCGCGAGTGACACAACGTGACGGTGGCGTCTGCGTGCTTGGCCTTTTGCAGCAGGATCGCCGCCATCGGTTTGCCGACGATATTGCCCCGGCCCAGCACGACAACCTCCGCCCCGGCGATGCGGACACCGGTGCGGATCAGTAGTTCATGAATGCCGGCGGGCGTGCACGGCACGAACCCGGTCGGATCCCCGAGCATCAGTTTGCCGACGTTCAACGGATGGAATCCGTCCACATCCTTGCGCGGGTCCACCGTGGAAAAGATCACCGTCGCATCGATGTGCCGTGGCAAGGGGGCCTGGACGAGGATGCCGTGGACGGCCGGGTTGGCGTTCAATTGTCCGACCAGTTCGAGGACCGCGGCCTGGGGGGTGGCTTCCGGCAGGACGTGCGTGGCGGACTCGATGCCGAGCCGACCGCTCATCCGCTCCTTCATGCCGACATAGACTTTCGAGGCCGGATCCTCGCCCACGCGAACGAAGGCGAGTCCAGGCCGAACCCCGCGCGCGCGGAGGGCAGTGATTCGCCGGGCCGTTTCGCCGTGGATTTGCTCAGCGATGGCCCGGCCGTCGATGAGATTGTCCGGCGGCATCAGGGCGCCACCTCGATCGTGTCAATCTCCAGCACCGGCGTCTTGGGCCAGCGCGGATCGATCATTTCCTCCCCGGTAACGATGACGTGTTTGCGGTTGAATTTCTTGAGCACGACGTGATTGGCGTAGCTATGCAGGTAATCGATCGCCTGGTCACTTTCTTCGCTGCACAACTCGAACAGCGAGGGCGCCTGGATGCTGCCAGTGCGACGCACCACCCCTTCCCGGGTCACGATCCGCTTCGGCGGCGGACCTTCGACCTTCGGTTCGACCGGCAGGGGAGTGGGAGCGGATACGGCCGGCCTGGGTTTCGCCGGCTCGGAAGCCGTCGGCGCCGGAGTGGGGGGAACCGCGGGCGATGGCGTAACGACCGGCGTGACTTCCGTCGGCGCCGTCGGCGCCGGGGGCGGCGGCTCGGTTTTGAGGACCTCGGGCGCCGGCGCCGGCAC
>JAGWYX010000878.1 GCA_018969165.1 Verrucomicrobiota bacterium | reverse complement strand
GCCCCGGTGAGGGCCACCTCCGCGTCCTGCGTTGCGATTCGGTGAAGGTCAAACCCGGGCTCGAAATCAAAGAGAATTCGCTCGCCCCAGGCCTCGAGCGGCAGGCTGACCGCAAAGGTCAGCAGACATATCCTCAACTTCATCGCCTGAGCATACCGCGCCCTCGGAGCAAGGACAGACTTCATCGCCGCCAGGAAGCGATGGCAGCGCAGCGTGGTCGCGACGCGACGCTTCACCGCTGGATCTCGAAGCTCTCCAGGACCATCTCCGTCGGGTTGACCGGCTGTAAATCCGCCGACTCACACTTCGGACACAAGTCCGGCAGCTCGCCGGCCTGGAACTCGAATCCGCAGCCGACGCATCGCACGAGCGGAGCCACCTCGGTCAATTCGAGCGTCGCATTCCGCAGCAGACGGCTCTCCTGCTTGACCACGTCAAAGCTGAACCGGACATGGTCCGCGCTATGGCTGGTCAAAGGATTGCAGCGAATCCGGACGCGCGCGACTTGCCTGGCGCCTCGAGCGGCGGCCTGACTCTCCACGGTCTCGACGATGGCCCGAACCAGATGGACTTCATGCATGGGTGGGATGGGTGAGAATGTTTGAATCTGAAAAACTGTGGCGCCTCCTCTCCTGCCCGGTGGGCACCCTCTCCTCCGTTCCCAGCGGAGGAGGGCCGGAGAGAGGAGGTGCGCTTCCCCAGGCCATTCGTGGAGCGGGTCCTTTCGCGATCGCGCATGCAATGGGACCATGAACCGGACCAGCCAGGCGTTCGTAGTCCCGCCTTCAGGCGGTCTGGCGCTCCTGCGAGTTGAGACAACTCGCGCTCCGCGGCAAGGTTCATGGAAAGTCGGCGCGCTTCTTTGACCGAGCCTCGGGACCGTGAACCGCACGCGCTCGGATCGCGGCTTGTCCCAAGAGGGTGTTTGAAAAATGCGGAGCGCGGCGGTGTCGTCCTCGACCAGCCGCGGCCCGCTCTGAGTTTCCGGCTCGTTTTACTCGGGCGCCGTGCTGCGGCTGGTCTTCGACCCAGCCGCGCTCCATCTTTGCAACACGGTCCGACTCTTCGGCGGTCCGGTGGAGCGGACTCACATCCGCTGCTACCGGCTTCGTGGGAGGTGGTCACATTCAACGTTGGAGGCCGCGGGTCGGTTCGGCTGATTTGGGTGCGGAAGCAGCAGTTCAGCAATCTGGCGGACGACTTCGAGTGCCGAGTGTTTGGTTTGAGCCGAGAGCTGGTCGCCAAAGCCAAAATCGCGGCCGCGAATGCTGAACAGGACGGCCGCCGGCGCGCGACCGAAAAGCGAGTCGCAGAGGCCGACCAGTTCGTCCGGCGACAGGCAGTGCGACAGGGAGTGGCTCTGGAACCGGGGGACCACTGGCCGGTGTTCCACCGCCGCCGGCGCCTCCGGCGTGGCGGCGTCCACGAAGATCACGCGGTCGTACGGGGCGAGGGTCTCGGCCAGTTCAATTTCCAGTTGCTGCCGGGTGTCAAAGTCCGTGTCGGGCAGGCCAAGCGCCTCGAGTTGCTCGACCACGAACCAGCCGACGCCGTCGTCGCGGCGGCCGCGGTTGCCATAGCCAAGGATCAAGCTCTTCATGTCGAGTCGCGCCGCAAGACCTGCCGCACCGCACCATTTGCATCCACCACCTCGACCACCAACGGCATCCGGCCGAGGGCGTGGGTCGAGCAGCTCAAGCACGGGTCGAAGGCCCGGATACCGGCCTCGACGCGGTTGAGCATCACCTCGGGAATATTCGGGCCGCGGATGTAATGACGCGCGATCTGGGCGATCGTCTGGTTCATGGCCAGGTTGTTCTGCCCGGTGGCGATCAGGAGGTTAACCTGGCGGATCAGGCCGTGGCGATCCACCTGGTAATCGTGAAAGAGCGTGCCGCGCGGGGCTTCGCTCGCGCCGACACCCTGAAGTTGGTTGATACCGGCATCGGCGCGGAGGTGGTCCGAACGCAGGTCCGGGTCGTCAAGCATCCGCTCGAGGCGCTCCAGGCAAGCGACGATCTCGATCAGGCGGGCGTAATGATAGAGGAACGAGGACGTCACCGCGCCGTGGCCATTGCCTCTGAACTGGATCAGCGCGGCGTCGGCCAGCGGCGTGCCGAAGCGTTCGCAGAGATTGAGCCGCGCCAGCGGGCCGACGCGATAAACGCCCTCGGGATAACCCAGCGGCCGGTAGAACGGCGATTTGAGATACGAGCGCCGCTCGGCGGCCTCGCCGATGAAGTCGCGGTAGCGCGCCGGATCGATTTGATCCGCGATCACGTTCCGCCCGCTGTCCATGAAGCGCAGGCGCCCGTCGTAGTGTTCCCAACTGCCG
>JAGWYX010000033.1 GCA_018969165.1 Verrucomicrobiota bacterium | reverse complement strand
GGCAAACCCATCCACCAGGTCCTGCAGGACTTCGGCTTGATGGACGTGCCGACCCAGCTCCAGGTCGTCGCCGAACACCTGGGGACCGAGGTCGCCGACCTCCGGGACCGGGATATCCCGGCCGACGTCCTGAAAGCCGTCCCGCCGGAATCGGCGAAGATGTACCAGTGCATCCCGCTGGAGATGCACAACAACACCGTCCGGATCGCCCTGGCCGATCCGCTGAACCCGAACATCATCGACGAACTGGGATTCGTCGTGCGCAAGGAAATCCAGGTGGTGGTGGCGGACCCGACCCAGATCGAAAAGGCCGTCGCCAAGTATTATGGGGCGGAAGTCGGGAGCGTGACCGAGATGCTCAAGGAGTTGGGGGCGGGTAAGGATGTCGGGAAGGACGCGGGGCAGGTGACCATGCGTGGGGACGATGCGGACCTGATGGACCAGGCCAACGACGCGCCCATCATTCGGTTCGTCAACCTGGTGCTGTATCAGGCGATCCAGGATCGCGCCAGCGACATCCATTTCGAGCCGTTCGAGGACGAGTTCAAGATTCGTTACCGGGTGGACGGGGCGCTTTACGAGATGTCGCCGCCGCCCAAGCACCTGGCCACGCCGGTGACCTCGCGCTTGAAAGTCATGGCCAACCTGGACATCTCGGAACGGCGTCTGCCGCAGGACGGGCGCATCGCCTTGAACATTGCCGGGCGCACCGTGGATCTCCGGGTCTCGACCTTGCCGACCCAGTTCGGGGAATCGGTGGTGTTGCGCGTGTTGGACCGCAGCGCCGTCAACCTGGACATCGAGACGCTCGGCCTTCCCAAGGCCATCCAGGATTACATCCTGCACGGTATCGAGCAGCCCAACGGCATCATCATCGTCACCGGGCCCACCGGTTCGGGCAAGACCACCACCCTTTACTCCTGTCTGCGCAAAATCAATTCCATCGATTCCAAATTGTTGACTGTCGAAGACCCGGTCGAGTTCGACATCGAGGGGATCATGCAGGTGGCGGTCAACGAGGCGGTCGGCATGACCTTCGGCAAGGCCCTCCGGTCCTTCCTGCGACAAGATCCGGACGTGATCATGGTGGGCGAAATGCGCGACCTGGAGACCTCCCAGATCGCCATCCAGGCCTCCTTGACCGGTCACCTGGTGTTGACGACGCTGCATACCAACGACGCCCCCGGGGCCGTCACCCGCCTGATCGACATGGGGGTCGAGCCCTTCCTGATTTCCTCGACCCTGATGGCCGTGCTGGCGCAGCGGCTGGTGCGGACGGTTTGCAAGCAATGCCGTACCCCGTTCGAGCCGACGGAGAACCAATTGACCTTGCTGAACCTCTCCCCGCATGACCTGGGCGAAAAAGTGTTCTACTACGGGCGCGGCTGCTCGCGCTGCAACGACACCGGTTACCGCGGCCGCAAGGGCATCTTCGAATTGATGGTCATTAATGACCCGGTGCGCCTCCTGATCAACGAGCGGGCGCCAACGGTCGTCCTGCGCCAGAAAGCAGTCGAGCTGGGGATGGTCACGTTGCGGGAAGATGGCTTGCGCGGCATCTTCGACGGTGATACCACTATCGAAGAAGTCCTGAAGTACACGTAAAAGGCCTGTTATGCCCAAGTTCAACTACGTCGCCATGGATTCGCGCGGCAAGGAGACCAAGGGGACCCTCGAAGTCAACACCCAGAACGAGGCGATCACCCGCCTCAAGGAGATGGGCTATTTCCCCACCAAGGTCGTCGAGGCTGACAAACCCAAGGAGAAACCCGACAAAAAGGCCAAGGCCGAGGGCCGGCCAGCGCGGAAGAAAAAGGGCGGCGGGCTCAACATCAATATCAAGATCCCCGGCCTGAGCGGCCGCGTCAAAACCAAGGTCCTGACCACGTTCACGCGGCAACTGGCGACGCTGGTGGACGCGGGTCTGCCATTGCTGCGCGGCTTGCGCGTGCTCGAACGGCAGGAGAAGAATCCCACCCTCCGGGACGTGCTCGGCGAACTGGCGTTGGCGATCGAGGGCGGCAGCACCTTCTCCGAGGCCCTGGCCCAGCACCCCAAAATCTTCAACCGGCTCTACGTCAGTATGGTCAAAGCCGGCGAAATGGGCGGCGTGCTGGAAGTGGTTCTCAACCGCCTGGCCGAGTTCATGGAGAAAGCCCAGAAGATCAAAGGCAAAGTGGTCGCCTCGATGTTCTACCCGGTCGCCGTCATGACCGTGGCGGTGGTGATCCTGGGCGTGCTGATGGTGTTCGTCGTGCCGAGGTTCCAGGATATCTTCAAGGACATGCTCGAAGGGGCGCAATTGCCCGACTTTACCCGGCTGGTCCTGGCGATCAGCAATACCATCAAGGACCATTTCCTGTGGACGATGGTGGGGGTGATCGCGTTCTTCATCTTGTTCAAGCTGTTTGTCTCGACGCGGGTTGGCCGGCACTTGTTTGACAAGTTCAAACTGAACATGCCGGTGCTGGGGCCGGTCATCAGCAAAGTGGCCATCTCGCGGTTCACCCGCACCCTCGGCACCCTGGTCAGCAGCGGCGTGCCCATCCTCCAGGCCCTGACCATCGTCAAGGAAACCTCCGGCAACGTCATCGTCGGCGAGGCCGTCGCCGCCGTCCACGAAAGCGTCAAGGAAGGCGAAACAATCACCGCCCCGCTCGAGGCCTCCAATGTCTTTCCCCCCATGGTCATCAGCATGGTGGACGTCGGCGAACAAACTGGCGCCCTGCCCGAAATGTTGATGAAAATCGCCGATAACTACGATGAGGAAGTGGACAATGCCGTCCAGGCGATGACCTCCCTGCTCGAACCGATCATGATCGTCTTCCTGGCTGTCATCGTTGGGAGCATCGTCATCGCCCTGTTCCTGCCGTTGATCGTCTTGATCGACCGCATGGGCAACGTCGGCGACGAACAAAACCAGGCGCGCCAGGGCGCCGCCGAGTAGCGCCAAGACCAAGCCCAATCCGCGTCCGATACCGATGGAAAACCGCGTAAACGCGGAACTCCAACCGGGCGGTTCCTGGGACGACCGCTTCCGCGATTGCGCATGAACTGGGACCTCGATCATGGTAGGGCGACGCTGCCGTGCCGCCCCGGACCCGCAGGCGCAGGCTCTAACCTGCGTCACCTGCGCCGCCTCAGGCCTGCAGTCGCAGGCTTCAGCTTGCGTTCCCGGCGCCACTTGGCCGAGCAATTCCACCGTGCTATGGGGCAGTTCACCAAAAAATCCCCCTTGACACCCGCTGGGTGGCCATGTAAATACAATGTAGTTACATTGCATGGTCGATTGCTTTACAATTGAGCGGTATGGAGTTCGATTGGAACAGTCCACCATTCGAATTGCAGAGTTCTTTGACCCCACGGGATGTTGAGGAATCGTTTGAAGACCCGTTTGCGGTCCGGTTAATGCCTGACTCGCCGCGGTTCGCGGTCCAAGCCCGCTTTTTTAACCTCGGCAAGTCAGCTTCCGGGTTGGGCGTGTTCAGCGTGTTCCGCACCAACGGCAAGCAAATCCGAGTCATCTTCGCCCGGACCTTCGACCCGGAAGAACAGTTCTTCTACCAGCGCAAGGTCAACCAGGCGCTCTCGTAGGCTGGGCGTGAGGGGCGAGTCCGCCCACCGTGCTCCGGACGGACCACGTGGCGCGGTCCGTCATTTGGCGGACGACAGCATGCGGTTCCTTGCGGTTGGAGACCGGCAAGCAGGTCCGGTATCGGAGAGGTTGGCCCCCGAGCATCCCGTGGTCCGCGACGATGACGATGAATGCCATCACCAACTGGGAAGAGGTGCCGCTGTTCGACAGCGAAGAAGCCGAGGCGGCCTTCTGGGCCGAGAATCGGGCGGACCTGCGCCTGATGGAGTCGGCGGTGGCGGCGAGTGGCGACGCGGAATCGATCACGATCACCCTGCGCATGGACCCGCGGATGCTGGCCCGGATCAAGCGTCTGGCCCGGTCCCGCTACTTGAATTATCAAAGCATGATCAAACAATGGTTAAGCGAAAGATTGGAACAAGAATTGCGGGAGAGATAAGCCAGACGGCCCGAAAATGACGCGCCTACAAAAAACGCAGTGCCCCGAAACCCGAGACACACCTCGGATCAGCCAATTTTTACGCCAAAGGATGGAGGTGGGGGCGCACGGGTCCGCACGCGAAGTCCGGCTCGGCCACGCCGGACCGTCAACCCCCCTTGGCTCCCCTGCCAGCGGAGGAGAGGGCCGGGGCCCGGAGGCGCCATTCCTGGCCCCGTCCGGTAGCAGCCGTGGCCTGCCGGCTCTCGGACCGTGTTTGGCAAATGTCGATCGCGGCTGGGTCGTCCCCGACCAACCGCGGTACGCCCTGCGTTGGCGGCGCCGTTCACTTGGCCCAAGCGCTGCGGCTGGTCTTCGTCACAGCCGCGCTCCATTTTCAAAACGCGCCCTCAGTCCCATCGACAAAAGCGTGAGCGGACCCACCTCCGCTGTTGCCCGATGGCGGGAGCATCCCGCCGCCCGCGACCGTCGCGGCTTCACGCTGATCGAGATGCTGGTGGTGATCGCCATCATCGGCATCCTGGCAAGCCTGGTGCTGGCAGTGGCGGGACAAGCCTCGGTGAAAATGCGGCTGAACCGGGTGCGCACCGAACTCAGTCAATACGAAACGGCAATCGAGACTTACAAGGCCAAGCTCGGATCGTATCCGCCGGATCACGTGGTTCCGATCGCTTCGAATCCCAAGAACGTCAACCCGACCATCAACCAGCTCTTTTACGAACTGACGGGCACCACCAACATCGGTGCGACCTTCATGAGCACGGTGGACCAACAACCGCTGACTTCCAGTCAACTGCTGTCCGCATTCGGCGTGTCCGGTTTTGCCAACGCCTCGGTTCAAGGCCAGTCGGCCCGGGATTTCCTACCGTCGCTGGCGCAGAGTCAGTCCGCGCTCATTACGCTGCCGGGCGTGGGGCAGGTTCGCCTGCTGACGGTTTCGGTCCCGTGGCTGTTGCGCAATCCCAAGCTGCCGCCGCCCATCCCGTCGGCCCCGCAAGTCAACCCGGTTTACTACAACGTCAGTTCGCCGACCAACTCGACGACCTACGACCTCTGGGCCCAGGTGCCGATCGGGAGCCGGGTCTATACGTTGGGCAATTGGAACAATTTTGTGCCGCAGTGATCCCGATGTGCCGAACCCAGACAACAGGTCAGTTGAGCCGGCTGCTCCCGGTGCGCTGGCGGACGGCCCGCTGGCGGCCGCGTATTGCCGCCTGGCCGCGCGCCACCCGGCGCACATTCACGGCCACCGGCCGGACGCCGGCGCTCGTGCGTTCCTGGGCCCGGCGAAACCCGCCACCCTTCTGGCTGCGCTTCTCCGAACCAAGCCTTCAGACTGGAACCAAAGCTATGAAAAGAACCTCTCGTCTCCATCGTGGAGACACCCGTGCATTCACGCTCATCGAGCTGCTGGTGGTGATCAGCATCATCGCCATCCTGGCCGGCCTGCTGCTGCCCGCCATCAGCCATGCCAAGGAAAAGGCCCTCATCGCCAAGGCCCGCATCGAGATCACCGGGATTGTCACCGCCATCACCCAATATGAAGCGACCTATAACCGGATGCCAGCCTCGCCGCGGGCCGCCGCCGCCGTCAACGATTTCCACCCCGATTTCACCTACGGCACGGTGACGAGCAACAATGTGATCACACCGATGCGCAGCCGGGTCGTGCCGCCACCGCGGATTTACAACGGCTTGATGGGCGGCGCCAAAGGCGGCGGCTACGAATGCAATAATTCCGAGGTCATCGCAATCCTGATCGACGACACCAACGCGCCGGTCAACTTCAACCACGCCCGGAATCCCCAGGCGCATCCGTTCCTGGACGCCAAACGCGTCAGCACGCCGCTCTCGCCGGGCATCGGCCCGGACGACGTTTACCGCGATCCGTGGGGCAATCCCTACATCATCACCCTGGACATGAATTACGATAACCAGTGCCGGGATTCCTTCTATGGCTTGGGCAAAGTCTCGCGGATGGGAAACAGCAAGCAGGGCTACAACGGACTGTTCCAGGCGAATCCGACCCAACCCGATTCATTCGAGACCAAGGCCTCGGCTATGGTGTGGTCGATGGGTCCGGACGGCAACGCGAGTATTGGCGCCACGGCCACCGCCGGCCCGAACAAGGACAACATCACCAGTTGGTAAGCGTCCCATGCGGCCGTTTTCGAATATAATGGCACTCCACCGCCACCTCTTCGCGGCGAACCCGGGTTATACCGACGCGGCGGCGCTCCGGCAACCGGGTAGCAGCGGACGTCCGTCCGCTCGAACTTGGTTCGCGGCCAGTCTGAGCCGACTTACGTCGGCTGCTACGGGGTCCTCTCCGGTTCATGGCCTCGATTCAGGTCCGGGATCGGACGTTGCCTCGCTCCATGAACCGCTCCGCGGTAGGGCCGAGCTGCCGCTCGGCCCGGCGGCGTGGCAGCGCCGCCCTACCAGGTTCATGGGCCGTGAGCAGGTCCGAATGGAACAAGGGCCTTCCCATGAACGCGCCTTTACCCCGACCCTTTCCTCGGCTGCCGGCGGAGGAGAGGGTGCCCGAAGGGTGGCAGAGGAGGTGCCTGCGTTCATGGGACTGATTCATGCGCCATCGCGCAAGATGGCTTCCCATCAACCGGCCGTTGAGGTTTCCGCGTTCGCGCGGTCTGGTTCACGCGCCGGATCAAGCTCGACCGGACGGCTTGAACGCGGCATTCCCGATACCCGCTGCGACGCCTTCACATTGATCGAATTGCTGGTGGTCATTGGGATCATCGGAATCCTGGTCTCGATCGGGCTACCGGCCTTGCGCGGGTTCGGCCAGGCGAGCACGGTCCAGGCGGCAAACCGCCAGATGCTCGATGACCTGTGGTTGGCACGGGCGGTGGCGATCAAGGACCGGACTACGGTTTATATGGTGTTTGTTCCACCGACGGTCGCCACGCTGAGTGTGAACTCGGTCCAGCCGCGGCAACGTCTGCTGCTGAGCAACCTGTATCGCGGGCAATTCACATCCTACGCCTTGCTGGCCGCCCGCACGGTGGGTGATCAGCCGGGCCAGGGCCATTTCCGTTACCTGACGCGCTGGAAAACGCTGCCGGAGGGAATGCTGATCTGGACGAACAAATTCCAGATGCTCTCGCCTCTGGCGCTGCTGTCGATCCCGAACCCGGCCGACCGCCCCTTTGCTTACGCGGTCCCGCCCCTGCTGTCGGGGCTGCCGTTCCCGGCGACCAACGGCACCAACTTCGCCTTGCCTTACATCGCTTTCAATTCCCAGGGCCAACTGACCTCGATGCGCGATGAAGTCATCCCCTTGGCCCGCGGCAGCGTCTTCTTTTCGCCGGTCAATAACGCCGCGGACGTGGTCGAGACGCCGCGGGGCAATCATACGAACAACCTGATCGCGATCAACTGGCTCACCGGCCGGGCCACCGCGATCCAGCCACAGTTTCAATGACCGCGCTGCGAACCCCTTCGCGGGTGAATTCCCATGAACCGCCCCACGGTAGGGCTGCGGCCTCCGGCCGCGCCGCTTACGGTTTTGACGACGGCGCTCCGGGACGGCGCCGGCCTACCGGGTTCAGGGTCCCAATGCGCGTCCAAAACGTCGAGGTTCCCCATGAATCGGACCGCGGGTTGTCCGCAACCCGCAGCGGCCCGGTACGCGCTGCGGCTTGGGACCAGCCTCAGTCCGTTCGCCAGCGGTTCATGGTCCCGAAGCAAGGGTCGGACCCGCGGGTGCTGCCGCAGACGCCGCTGGAAGGCGGTACTCCAAACCCGCCGCGCGCGCCGCGCTCCCCTCAAGCCGCCTTCACCATGGTCGAGATCGCGTTGTGCCTGGCGATTGTCGGTTTCGCGCTGGTGGCGATCATCGGGGTGTTGCCAACCGGCCTGCAGGTCCAACGGGAGAACAATCTGGACACCGTGGTGAACCAGGAGGGCATGTATTTTCTGGAGGCGATCCGGAGCGGCTCGCAGGGGCTCGATGAATTGATGCGCTACGTCGATGGCGTGCGCAGCTACAGCTCGAATCGGGCGCCGCTGGCCATGATGCCGCCGGCGCTCAACGGCCGGGTCATCATCGGGCTGCTGAGCCGGCCTTACGCGACCAACGTCGCCAAGGTGCGCGCGATCACCGGGTCGGCGGCCGAAAAGAGTGTCGCCTTGACCAACTTCAGCTTCGGCTACCTGCTGACCACGCAAGTGATCCCGTTGACCAACGCCTTCGCGGCGCCGGCCTTGACCGATCCTTACGTGTACGCGGAGGCGCAGGTCCTGTCCAGCAACGCCTACCAACTGGTGCTGACCCTGCAATGGCCGCTGTTGCCGGACGGGCCCACCGTGGGCGGTCTGCCGCAGTGGCGGGCCGGGGACAACGTCAAGGTGTTTCGCACGCTGGTCAGTTGCGAACTCACCAATCCCTACCCGTTCTTCCCGGCACTCTATTTCTTCGAGCCCTCAACCTTTGTGGGATATCGATGAACACGACGTTGCCACGGCCATTCGTTCGTGCGCCTGCTCCCGGTAGGCCGTCGGCCGCCGGCCGCGCCGACGATGGGTCGAAACTCCGCCTGCCGGCTGGGCGCGGCCCGATCGGGCCGTGGACGCCAAGGCGAACGTCACGTCCAGGGCACGCCTTCACGGTCCTGGAGTTGCTGCTGGCGACCTCGTTGATGACCATCATCGTGGTTGGACTGTTCACCGTCTTCAACCAGACCCAGCGGGCGCTGCGCGGGAATGTGGCGCAAGTCGATGTGCTCGAAGCCGGTCGTGCCGCCATGGACCTCATGGTCGGCGACCTGCAGCAATGCACCCCTTCGGACCTCTATCGCGGGACCAACCTATGGTGCGGACTTAACCATTACCCGCCGCTGCTCGAACCACTGGCCGGTGGCGATGCCATCACCAATTATCTCGATCAGTTCTTCTTCCTGACCCGCTCGAACGGCACCTGGCTGGGCAACGGGTACTTCGTGGCCTCGCCGGCCGGACCGACGGTGCCGTTGACCAATCTGGCGGTGGGGACCTTGTACCGGTTTTCCGCGCCCAACTTGCCGTTCGTGCCCGGGCTGCCGCTCGGGACCACCCCGACCAATCGGCTGAACACGAACCTGCTCCTGCAACTGCAATATC
This sequence comes from Verrucomicrobiota bacterium, assembly GCA_018969165.1. Classification (GTDB taxonomy): domain Bacteria; phylum Verrucomicrobiota; class Verrucomicrobiia; order Limisphaerales; family JAGWYX01; genus JAGWYX01. Next base: position 3,194 of record JAGWYX010000033.1, on the reverse strand, counting down.
AGTTTCTCCTCGCGCGGCGCAACCCGTCGTTCGCGCTGACCAATGCCTATCCGGTGGCCGACGGGATCGTGCACCTGCGGTTGCGGGCCTTTGACTTTTTCGGCCAGCCAATGGCGGTGACCAACCAGCTCTATTATCCAAAGGTCAAGTATTACGAGTATTATCCCGGCGACAATATGCTGGCGGTGCCCAACGTCGCGCTCCTGCCGGACCTGGTGCCGACCGAGACGCAGTTTGCCTTCATGAGCAACGCGCTGCCGGCCTACTTGGAACTCGAGCTGGGAATTCTGGAGCCGCAGGAGGTGGACCGGCTCAAGTCCATGCCCAACGCGGCGGTGGCCCTGAAATACCTGACCAACCATGCCGGCCAGGTCCACCTGTTCCGGCGGCGCATCCCGATCCCAACCGGCACGCTAAGATGAAACGTCATTCCCAACACGGCGTCGCCCTGGTCATCACCCTCATCATGCTGGCCGTGGTGACCCTCATGGCCATTACTTTCCTGGCCATCAGCCGGCGCGGTCGCACCTCCGTCCAGGTCACCGTGGACCAGACCGATGCCCGGACGATGGCCGACGCCGCGTTGGCCCGCGCCCAGGCCGAGGCGGTCGCCCGCATGATCGCCAGCAGCAACCCGTTCAATTACGGGCTGATGGTCTCGACCAACTACCTCAACCCGTTCGGATTTGCTCCCGGCTTGTCCAGCCCCAACAACGTCAATTACGACCAGCGAATCGACGGCTCGCCACTCAACCAGCAGGACCGAATCCGCAACATCGGCAACCTGTTCTACGCGCCGCGCCCGCCGGTCTATGTCGATACCAACGGCAACGGGGCCTACGATTTCCGCTTTTACCTCGACCTGAACCGCAACGGCAAGTTCGAGTCCAATGGCTGGCAGCACGTCCTCAATGACCTCGGCTACTGGACCACTGTCAACGGCGCGCCGCTCAGCAATTACTTCGTCGGCGACCCCGAGTGGGTCGGCGTGCTCGAACACCCGGACCAGCCGCATTCCGGGACTAACCGTTTCCTGGGCCGCTATGCCTATATTGCCTTGCCGATGGGCAAGAGCCTGGACTTGAATTTCATGCACAATCAGGCCAAAACACTCGGGCCGGCGGCCGAGGGCTTCTCCCGCAACCAGGGCGTCGGTTCCTGGGAACTGAACCTGGCCGCCTTTCTGTGCGATCTGAACACGAACGTCTGGGGCAATTACCTCTACAATCCGACCCCCGGCAGCTCGAGCCCGGCCCTGGCGGCGCAGGACGCGATGTTGCTGCTGCGACCACGGTATGCCTGGGACTATACCAGGCTGCCGTCCGTCGTTCAGAATCAAACGGCCGGCGCGGTCGGCGCCGGCGCCGTCAATGCCTTCCTCAATTCGCAGATGGACGTTTACGGCAGCGGCCCGATCATGACCGGCGAATTCCCGCCCCCCCTGCCGCCTGCCCTCATGGCTCGGCCCTGGCCCGGCAGCGACAATCCGCAGAGCTACTACGACGCTCAGCAATTGTTCTCGCTGGGCAATAATGCCATCGCGTCGCTCGTCAACCCCCTGACCGCCTTGACGCGCCGCCTCCAAGCCATCGCCTCGATCGGCCGCAGCTCTTACAACCGCTACACCTTTTACCGCTTGCTCGGCCAGTTGGGCGTGGACTCGACTCCCTCGCTGGCCGGCCGCATGAACATCAATTTCATCAATGACGCCTCGGGCAACGTGACCAACTTCGTGCCCTGGACGCCCCTCGGCTTCTTCACCAACGCGGCCAATCGTCTGCTGCAGGCCAGCCTGACCACCAACTTCGTCCCGGTGACGCCCACGCTCTACCTGACCAACTTCTCCATCGGCGACACCCTGGTGCGGTCCAACATCAACGTGACCGACATCATGCTCTATCCCACCAACGAATATACCTCGAGCATCCATCGCCTCCTGCAACTGGCTGCCAACATCTACGACGCCACCACCAACCGCGTCACCGTCAGCGGCTATCCCTACGTGCCCTCGATCTTCCGCCCCATCTTCCGCCGGACCATGACCAACAATATCCCCGTCGTCTCGATCGCCGGGTACACCGAGGAAACCAACACCCTGTTCTTGAGCTATCCCCGGATTGACCTGACCCAATTGCTGGCCCGGCCGCCGGGGCTTTATCCCGCTGTCCTCCTCTACGGCCAGCCGCTGGTCATCGGCGCCAAAAAAGGTTTCCCGAACTTGAACGAGTGGAACGTCCAGACTTCGCTCCGGATCACGCGCAAGCTGCTGGCGGTCAAATCCAATCCCAAATCATTGCCGAACCTGACCAACCAGATGTATCTGCTGGCCATTACCAACCTGGCCGGAGTCGAGGCCTGGAATTCCTACGTGACCAATTACCCCCGGCAGTTGCTGCTGCACGTCGAGGATCGCTGCACCCTGCGATTGAACAACCAGGCCGGCAGCCCGCTCCTCTTCGTCAACGTCGGTATGATCACCAACCAGTTGATCCCGCCCAAAGCCTGGGGCCCGCTGCAGTTCCAGGTCCCGGTCGCCACCAACTTCGTCCTCCTCACCAACGAAACCTATACCCCCTTCGGGTTCGTCACCAACCAAATCTGGGATTCGTTGAACCGGGGCATGCCGCTCTGGACGCTGTCGATCACCAACCGGCTCATCTACTATGTCTATGATACCGGCGCCCTCGGGACCGCGCGGCTCATCGATTACGCCAGCTTCTCCAGCGTCCAGCAGGACACCAACGTCATGCAGACCCTGCTCCTGGGCCTGCGCAACACGCCCATGGCCTTGTTCTGGCAGCTTGGCCCCAACGGCAGCGCCATGCCCGGCATCACCAACCAAATCATGGCCTCGACCGGACGCCTGCCGCTGCCGCCCGCCATCTGGACCTCGGCGGACTTCAGCCCCTGGATGGGCTACGACAAGCAGAAGTCGATGGCGTTCTTCGAGGATTTCCTCTACGGCTACACGACCGGCTCCAATCGCGTCTATGACATCGAGTCCCTGCCCCAGAACCAGAAACCGTTGTTCAACGATCAGGCCCCCTTCTCGCCCTCCCCGATCCTCTATTACGTCGAACGCGGCCAGGCCAATGATCCGCTCGTCCACTACGTCCTGAGCGACCTGCAACCCGGCGTGTCCACCAATGTTTGGCCGGCCAACATCCCGCCCTATTTCGAGCTGGGCACGACCA
>JAGWYX010000877.1 GCA_018969165.1 Verrucomicrobiota bacterium | reverse complement strand
GAGCATCGTCTGCCCCCGCGTTACAGCGTCGAGCTGGCCCTGGAAAACGGCACCAAGATCACCCGCTCCGTCGTCGAAAACCATCGGCGCAGCCGCGAGTTCGTGCGGAAAGTTTTCGGCTGCTGACGTCGCCTCCGAGTGCTGGGAGCCAGTTCATCGGGGGGTTGCGGTCAGCGGGCGCGTGAACGGCGATGATCACCTTGGAGCGCGGGTCTGCGACCCGCAGCCGCGGCGGCGGTGACGGGACCTGGAAATGGCTTCCATCCCAACGGCCGGGCGAGCGTGCGGCGGTTCCCAGAGCCGTTCCGGGCCAAAATGAGAATTCCTGGCGCGCGAAATTCTTGACTCGCCGCCCCGGCCAAAGCAAAGAAAGTTATGGCACTCAATCTCCAGACCCACCAGGAGGAAACACCGCGTTCGCGCCAGGCCGCCCAAGCGCGTCCCGTGCTGCCGGGAGTCCTCGGATTCGCCCTGGGTATTGCTGTCGCGGCGACCTGGTTCTGGCGCCCGTCGATCCCGGGTCCGCCGAACCCGGGTCCCGCCCTTGCCTCGCCTGGTCCCCATCGCCTTTCCCCGGCTACCTCGGCGGTGCTGGCGCGTCTCGAAGGGCCGGTTGATCTCCGCTTTTACGCCTTGCTCGACCCGGCGACGGTCGCCCCGTCGCTGCCGGCGTTCGCGGCGCGCGTGGAACAGTTGCTCGCGGCCTACGAGTCGGAGGCGAAGGGCAAACTCAAAATCACCCGCTACCAGTCCCTGTCGGACAACGCTTCCGCCGCGTCGGCCGACGGCCTGCAGCCTTTCAACCAGGATCGAGGCGAAGCCTGCTTTCTCGGAGTGGCGATCGCCGCCGACCGCCAGAAGGCGCTGTTGGCCAGGCTCGATCCCGACTGGGAGTCCGCCCTCGAAGCGGATCTGACGCGGGCCATCCAGCGAGTCGCCCAACCCGCTCCCGTCGCCGGCCCGGTCCCGTCCGTGATCGACACCAACGCCGTGGCGGAGGTCAAGCGGGCAATTCCCAACCTGGGCTCGGTGTCGGTGGAGGAGGGGACCCAACTGCTCCGCGAGGCGGCGCTGAAGGATTACCGGGCGGCGGCGCAGGAGATGCAGGCCCGGGTCGAGGCGGCGCAGCAACAGCTTAGCCAGGCCCGCACCGGCGGCTCCCAGGTCGAGCAGCAGGCCGCCCTCGAGCACCTCCGTCAGGTCCAGGCCGAGCAAACCGACCGACTCCAACGCATCGCCGCTCGGCTCCAGGCCCAGACCGCGGCCCTGACCCGACTCAAGCAACCTTGAGGGTCTGGAAGCCGGTCCGGTCAGTTCCGCTTCGTGAGTTGAATCTCGCCAGACGAAACACCCGCCGTCACGGCGCTGAATCATCAGCGACCGCAGCGGCGGGCCGAACCAGTTTCCGAACCGGCGACGTGCTTACGGATTCTGCACCACGCGGAAGAACATCTGCGCGCTGCTCCGCGTCGGCGTCACATAACTGATCGGACTGCCGGTGCCGGTGATCGGGCCGCCGACATTTTGCCAGCCGCCGCCCAGCGAACCAATTGTTTGGATTTGATACGTCGCGTTGGTGACCGAATTGAAAACCACCTCCGCCGCCGTGTAAATCTCCAGCGTGTTGGTCTCACCGGGATTGATCGGCGGGTTGACCAGGTTCTTACCGTTAGCCCACACCACGCCGCCCGGCACCGAGAGACCAGCCTTGGTCGGGTCCAGGCCCAGGGCGTACTTAAGCCAGTTGGGGACCCCATCGCCCGCCGGGGTGGCGTTGGGCGCCGCGTTCGGATCGTTGATCGATCCGAAATACTGGATTTGCCAGGCGTCTGGCAGGCCATCGTTGTTCGCGTCGCCGGTCAGGTTGGCGATCGAGGCCTTGAGCAGGCCGACCGCGTAGGCGGTGTTGTGAATCCCCATGCTGCCGTCGTTCTGGACAAATATGTAGTTATAGGCCGCCTCCAGTTGCGGGGCGGTCCAGGTGGCATCGGGTGAAACCGTGGTCTTGGCTTGGCCGACCGGCGGCAGGAGCAGCGCCAACTTGGCCATCAGGTGGCCCACTTCGGTCTGCACCCCTTCGACGACGCCATCGCCATCGTAGTCCTGGAGCGCAAAATTGAAGTTGGTGACGCTGCCGCCGTGGCACTGCTGACAGGCGCCGACCAGGTCCTCGCCCGGTGTGGTGGCGTTACCGGCCCAACTCGGCTTGAAGGTGTGGCCGCCGACATGCAGGAAGCCCGAGTCCGTCGTCGCCACCGTCTGCATGTGGCAAGTGACGCAGAGATTGGTCACCGCCGTACGGTGGGCTGAACTGGGGATGTTCTGGCCGTAGGTGAAGCCGTTGACGCC
>JAGWYX010000876.1 GCA_018969165.1 Verrucomicrobiota bacterium | reverse complement strand
ATGCATCCCTCGGTGCGCTCGCACGATCCGCATGGCAAGTGCCCGATCTGCAATATGAACCTCATCCCGGTTTACAAGTCGCGTCCGGGTGACCTCGCCACCGCGGCCCCGACCGCCCGGACCGGGGGGGATTTTTTCGTGCCGGTGGAACGCCAACAGCAGATCGGCGTCACCTACGCCGTGGTCGCCCGCAAGCCGCTGCGCCGCAGCTTGCGCGCGGTCGGGACCGTGGCCTACGCCACCCAGCGGCATTGGGACATCGTCGCCCGCGTGCAAGGTTACGTGCAACAGTTGCGCGTGGCCTCCGCCGGCGAACTCGTCGAGCAAGGCCAGCCGCTGCTGACTCTTTACGGCCCCGATCTGCTGACGACCCAACACGAGTTGGTGGATTCGCTGCGGATGCGGGATGAGGCGCGGCGGGCGGGCTCCACGGGTGCGCTGGCCAGCGCCGGCCAGCTCATCGCGGCGGCCGAACGCCGGCTGCGGCTTTGGAACATCACCCCGGGACAGATCGCCGACCTGGAGGCGACCCGGCAGCCGCGGGAGACCCTCACGCTGGTCTCGCCGGTGCGGGGGATCGTGCACCACATCCACACTGGCCAGGGCCAGAACGTCAACCCGGGAGACGTCCTGGTGGATGTGGCCGACCTGTCGGTGGTCTGGGTCTGGGCCGAAGTTTACCAGGAAGAACTGCCGCTCGTGAGCGTCGGCATGCCGGTCACCGTCACCACGTCCGCCTACCCGAACACCCGGTTCACCGGCACGGTCGCCGTCGTGGATCCCTTTCTCAACGACGCCCGCCGGACGGGCCGCCTGCGGCTGGACATCGACAACCGCGCGTTCAAGCTGCGCGCCGACATGTACGTGAACGCCGAGCTGGAGCTGGATGCTGGTGAGAAACTGGCCGTCCCCGTGAGCGCTGTTCTGCCTACCGGCGAGCGGGAACTGGTCTTTGTGGACAAAGGCGCAGGCCGATTGGAGGCCCGCTTCGTCGAGTTGGGAGGCAAATTCGGCGACGACTACGCCGTGGTCGCCGGGCTGCGCGCCGGTGAGCGTGTGGTGGACAGCGCCAATTTCCTCATCGACGCCGAGTCCAAGATTCAAGGCGCCGTGCGGACCTGGTGAATCGCATGACCTGGATCGAGCGCCTGATCGAGGCGAGTGCGCGCAACCGGTTTCTCGTCTTCCTGCTGGCCGTCCTGGCCGTCGGGGCCGGCCTGTGGGGCTTGCGCCACACGCCGCTGGACGCGATCCCCGACCTGAGCGACGTGCAGGTGATCGTTTACACCGACTGGGCCGGCCGGGCGCCGGACCTCGTCGAGGACCAGATCACCTACCCCATTTCGACGCTGTTCATCGCCGCGCCGAAGGTCAAATTCGTCCGCGGCGAATCGATGTTCGGCAAATCGTTCGTCTACGTGATTTTTCAGGACGGCACCGACCTCTACTGGGCGCGCTCGCGCGTCCTGGAATACCTCGATGCGGCGCGCGGCAAACTACCGGAAGGCGTCAATCCCGTCCTCGGGCCGGACGCGACCGGCGTGGGGTGGATTTACGAATACGCCCTGGTGGACAAGAGCGGCCGGCATAACCTGGCCGACCTGCGGTCGTTCCAGGATTGGACGCTGCGTTACGCCCTGGAGTCGGTGCCCGGGGTTGCCGAGGTCGCGCCCGTCGGCGGATTCGTTCGGGAATACCAGGTCGATTTGGACCCCAACAAACTCCTGGCCTACGGGATCCCACTGCGGGAGGTGGTGGACCGGATTCGCGCCTCGAACAACGACGTCGGCGGGAAGGTGTTCGAAATCGCAACGACGGAGTATTTCGTCCGCGGCCGTGGATACATCCAGCGCCTGGCCGACCTTGAGAACATCCCGGTCAAAGTCGTGAACGGGGTGCCGGTTTACATCCGCCAGCTCGGGACCGTGCACTTCGGGCCGGACATGCGGCGGGGGGTCGCCGAACTCGACGGGGAGGGTGAAACCGTCGGCGGCATCGTGGTGATGCGTTACGGCGAGAATGCCCTGCGGGTCATCGAGGGGGTCAAGCAGAAGCTGGAGCAGGTCAAGCTGCCCCCTGGGGTCCAGGTGGTGCCCACCTACGATCGCAGCGAGCTGATCGAGCGGGCGATCGCCACCCTCCGGCAAAAGCTCATCGAGGAGAGCCTGGTCGTGGCCCTGGTTTGCTTCGTCTTCCTCTGGCACGTGCGGTCGGCGCTGGTCGCCATCCTCACCGTGCCGGTCGCGATCATCCTCTCGTTCCTGCCGATGTACTGGCTGGGCCTGACCTCGAACATCATGTCGCTGGGCGGCATTGCCATCGCCATCGGCGCGATGGTGGACGCGGCCAT
>JAGWYX010000875.1 GCA_018969165.1 Verrucomicrobiota bacterium | reverse complement strand
TCGAAAAGTAAAACCCGCCGCAAACTCCTCGTCTTCTCTCTTCTGGGCCTCCTGATCGCGGGCCTGGCCGTCGGGTTCTATTTTCGGAAGCGCGAGGTGGTGATTCCGGTGCAGACCGAGAAGGTGACCCGCCGCAACCTGACCGAGCTGGTGGTGGCCAACGGCCGCATTCAACCAGTGGTGCAGGTCAAAATCAGCCCCGAGGTCAGCGGTGAAATCATCGAACTGCCCGTCAAGGAAGGGCAGCGGGTCAAGAAAGGCGACCTGTTGGTGAAAATCAACCCGGACATCTACGTCGCCGCCCGCAGCTCGGCCGAAGCCGGTTATCGCTCGGCGGTGGCGGGCAAGACGCTGGCGGAGGCCAACCTGGTCAAGGCGCGGACCGAGTTCAAGCGGAACCAGGATTTGTTTGCCACCAAACTGATCTCGGAATCCGCCCTGCTGGATTTCAAGACTTCTTACGAGGTCGCCGAGGCGCAATTCGAGTCGGCCCAGCACCAGGTGGACGTCGCCCAGGCCGCCCTGGCTCGCGCCGAGGAGGACCTGTCGCGCACCACCATCGCCTCCCCGATTACCGGGACCATCAGCAAGCTCAACTCGGAGCTGGGCGAGAAGGTCGTTGGCACCGCCATGATGACGGGCACCGAGATCATGACCGTCGCCGATCTCAACGAGATGGAGGCGCGCGTCGATGTCGGCGAGATCGATGTCGTGCTAATCAAGGTTGGCCAGCGGGCCCGGTTGGAGGTGGATGCCTTCCGGGACCGGAAGTTTAACGGGACGGTCACCCAGATCGCCAATTCCTCGCAGAATCTCTCCAGCGCCAGCAGCGGCCAGTCCCAGGACGCGACCCGCTTCCAGATTCGCATCCGGATTCAGGAAAAGGAGGCCTTCCGTCCCGGGATGTCGGTGACCGCCGAAGTCGAAACCCGGTATCGCACCAACGTCCTGTGCGTGCCCATTCAGAGCGTGACCACGCGCCTGCCCAAGAAACCGGCCGAGGCCAAACGAGTGGGCACGCAGCTCGCCGCCGCCGACCCGCCCGCCAATGCCGGCTCGACCAACGCCCCGGCAGCCACGAATGCCGCGGCCGCCGGCGGCACCAACCCCGCGACCGGGACCAACGTCGCGAAATCGACCGAGCCGAAAAAGCCGGGCGAAGCCCCTAAACCGATCGAGGTCGTCTTCATCGCGGCCAGCGACCACGTCAAGATGGTGCCGGTCAAGTTAGGCATCAGTGATGACAATTATTGGGAGGTCACCGACGGGCTGAAGGAGGGCGAGGAAGTGGTTTCCGGCGGTTACAAGGCCATCAGTCGGGAACTGGAGGACGGCAAGAAGATCAAGCAAGGGGGCGCCGTGCCCGACTTCGACAAGGCAAAGAACAAACCGTGAGCCTGATCCGACTCGAGCAGATCGTGCGCCTCTACCAGATGGGGACCGAGACCGTCCATGCCCTGCGTGGTATTTCGCTGAATATCGCGCGGGGAGAATACGTGGCGATCATGGGACCATCCGGTTCGGGCAAATCGACTTTGATGAATCTCATCGGCTGCCTGGACACCCCGACCGCGGGGATCTATGCGCTGAACGAGGTCAATGTCAGCGAAATGGATGACAACCAGTTGGCCGAAATCCGGAACAAGGAGATCGGGTTCGTGTTTCAGACCTTCAACCTCCTGCCGCGCTCCAACGCCCTGCATAACGTGGAGTTGCCGCTGATTTACGCCGGGATCGCCGGCGATGAACGCCGGCAAATGGCCCTGGAGGCCCTCTCCCAGGTCGGCCTGGCTGACCGGGTCCACCATAAGCCCAATGAATTATCCGGCGGCCAGCGTCAACGCGTCGCCGTCGCCCGCGCCCTGGTCACCCGTCCTTCCATCATCCTGGCGGATGAGCCGACCGGCAACCTGGACACCAAGACCGGCCAGGAGATCATGGCCCTGTTTGCCGATCTGGCCCGTAAGGGCAACACCCTGATCGTGGTTACCCACGAGGAGGATGTCGCCCGTCACGCGCGGCGCATCTTGCGCATTCGCGACGGCTTGATCGCCAGTGACGAACCGTCCACGAGCCGAGCGGTCGCCCTGGACGGGTCAGCGGTGCTTGAGGTTCCAGGGCCTGCCCGTGCCGCGGTCGGTGGTGATCGAGGCGAGGCGGCCCCGGTTGCGCATCCGGCATGAACTTGCTCACCGAGCTGCGGGAGGGCTTCTGGATTTCCTGGGACGCTCTCCGGGCCAACAAGCTGCGCTCGGGTCTGACCACGCTGGGGATCATCATCGGGATCGTGACGGTGACGCTGATGGGCACCGCCATCGAGGGATTGAACCGGGAGTTTGCCGACCGGGTGT
>JAGWYX010000874.1 GCA_018969165.1 Verrucomicrobiota bacterium | reverse complement strand
GCGGTGATGACGCTGCCGGCGCTGGAGCGCTTGCGCGAGGCGCACCCGGCGGCGCGCATCGCGCTGCTGACCGACGTCAAGCTGGCCGAACTCTGGCAGGGGCACCCGGCGATTGACCAGGTCCTGACCTTCGCCGCCGGCGAAGGCCTCTGGCGTGTCGCGGGCCGGCTGCGCGCCGAGCGGTTCGACCTGGCCTTGGTGCTGCCCAACTCGCCGCGCGCCGCCCTCGAAGTCTGGCTGGCCCGCATTCCCCAACGCCTCGGTTACGCGCGTCCGTGGCGCAACTGGTGCCTGACCCGGCCCGTGCTCGATGCCCCGGATGCAATCGCGATGCGCCGGCGGTCGGCCGCCGAAATTCGCCGGCTCATCCGAGAATCGCCGGTCCCGCCGCGGGTCGTGCTCCCACCGAGCGCGCACCAGGTGCGGCATTACCTGCGGCTGGTGGCGGCCTTGGGGGCCAGGCCCGAACCGCTGCCGCCACGATTGCGAGTGACCGACACCGAACTGGCCGAGGCGCGCGGCCGATTTCAACTCGAACCCGCCACGCGCTGGCTCGCGCTGAATCCCGGCGCCGAATATGGAGCAGCCAAACGCTGGCCGGTCGAGCATTTCGCCGCGGTGGCCAACGCCGTCGGCGCCTGGCCGGGTTGGGGCCTGGTGCTCGTCGGCGGCCGTGGCGACATCGAGTTGGCGGCCGGGATCGCCGCGGCGCTGCCGCCGCCGGGCTTGTTCCGGAATCTCGCGGGCCGGACCTCCCTGCGGGAACTCTGCGCGGTGCTCCAGGCGTGCCGGGTGGTGCTGACCAACGACACCGGGCCCATGCACGTGGCCGCCGCCGTCGGCACCCCGGTGGTCGTCCCGTTCGGCAGCACCTCGCCAGACTTGACGGGTCCGGGTTGCCCCGGGGAATCCCGCCACGCGCTCTTGCGCGTCGAGGTTCCCTGCGCCCCGTGCTTTCGCCGCGCGTGCCCGATCGACCTGCGCTGCTTGCGCGGGATCAGCGTGGCCCGCGTCCTCGAGGCCATCCGCGCCGCCGCGGACCGCGAGTTGTCCCAACTCGCCGCGGGTCAGGCGGGGGTGACGCGGTGAATGCTCTCGCATCACGGGTCCGCGAGCGCGGCTTGAGCCAAGCCGCGGTCCGGCAGTGTCCTAATTTCGGAGCGCGGCTCTATGAGCCGCAGCACAGCAGCTTCAAAATCAAGCCGCTGCGAGTCACCGACTCGCGCTCCAACCACAAATTCGGACACTGCCCGCGGTCCGGGGAACTTGTCGGCCCGTCGGGGCGATGGTAGGCTCCGCCGATTGAGTTCCAAACGCAAACGGACTAAGGGCCACGGCGCGGTCGGCCCGCACGCGCCCCGGTCGGCGCCGGGTCTTTCCTCCGCGCCGTCCAGCGCTGACCGCGCCCGACCGCGGCGCCGGCGCTGGTTCGTCGCCTTGGCCATGCTCGGGCCGGTGCTGCTGCTGGGGGCGCTCGAGCTGGGCTTGCGCCTGGCCGGCTTCGGTTACCCGACGCAGTTCTTCCTCCAAACGCGCCTGAACGACCGCCCGGTGTGGATCGAGAACTCGCGGTTCGGCTGGCGGTTTTTTCCACGCCGACTGGCACGCGCGCCGCGGCCGGTCGTGCTGCCCGTGGACAAGGCCGCGGGGACCTGTCGCATTTTTGTGTTCGGGGAGTCGGCGGCGATGGGGGATCCGGAGCCGGCTTACGGACTGCCGCACGTGCTGGCGACGATGCTGCGGGGCGTGTTTCCCGGCAAACCATTTGAAGTGGCCAACGTGGCAATGACGGCGATCAACTCGAACGTCCTGCTCCCCATCGCCCGCGAGTGTGTGCCTCGCCAGGGGGATGTGTGGGTCATCTACATGGGCAACAACGAAGTCGTCGGCCCGTTCGGCGCCGGCACGGTCTTTAGCGCCCACGTCCGTAGCCGGGCGTTGCTGCAGGCCAGCCTGGCGCTCAAGACCACCCGCGTCGGGCAGTGGTTGACCGACCTCGCCAGTGGCCTGGGTCGGCGCGAATCGCTGCCGCCAACCTGGGAGGGAATGGAAATGTTCCTGCAGCAGCAGGTCCCCCAGGACGATCCGCGCTTGGCGGCCGTGTACGATCACTTCGAGCAAAACCTCCGCGACATGCTTGCCGCCGCCCGGCGCGGCGGCGTCAAGGTCATCGTCAGCACCGTCGTCAGCAATCTCAGAGACTGCGCCCCGTTTGGCTCGCGGCACCGGCCGGACCTCAGCGCCTTTGATCTGTCCGCGTGGGACCAGCAATACCAAAACGGCCATCGGCTGGTGGACCGCGGGGATTTCGCGGCCGCCCGGGGCGCCCTCGAACAAGCCGAACGCATCGACCCGA
>JAGWYX010000032.1 GCA_018969165.1 Verrucomicrobiota bacterium | reverse complement strand
AAAGGCCGCGAACTCGGCGAAGCCGGTGGTGCTCCGGGCGATGAAATCATGATCGATCCAATGGTTCTGGACCAACAGGTGGGCAATGCCGTAGAGCAGGGTCAGGTCGGACTTGGGTCGCAGTGCCAGATGTTGAGTGGCGCCTAGCGCCGTCTCCGTCCGGCGCGGGTCGATGACGACGATTCGGGGTTGCCGCCGATTCCGCAGGACGCGCTGCCAAAGGATGGGATGGGCGACGCACGGATTGGCGCCAATGAACACCAGCACGTCGCTCGACTCGAGGTCCGCGTAAGTGAACGGCGGGGCGTCGAACCCGAAGCTCTGCTTGTAGGCCACGTGCGAGGTCGCCATGCATTGGCGCGTGTTCGAGTCGCAATGGATCGCGCCGATCCCGAACTTCCACAACACGCCCAGCAGCGCCATCTCCTCGGTGCAAATCTGCCCGGTGCTCAAGCACGCCACGCTGCCGGGTCCCTGCTCGTCCAGGAGACGTTTGAACCTGGCAACAAACAGCCGCAGGGCCTGGTCCCAGCTCGTTCCCTGCCACGAGCCATCCGGGCCGCGGACCAGGGGCGTGGTCCCTCGATCGGGCGCCGACAGACAGTTCAAGGCCTCCCACCCTTTCGGGCACGCCATGCCCAGGTTCACGGGATAATCGGTCGTGGGCGACAGGTTCACCGCCCCGCCGTTCCGCAAATGAATGTCGAGCGAGCAACCCGTGGAGCAATAGCCGCAAACCGCGCGCGCGGTCGCCTCGGGCGCCAACCGGGCCGGCACCTGGCCCAGGCCGAACTGGCCGGCCCGCAGGGTAAGGTCCTCGGTCAACGGTCCGCGACGCCGGCGAAGCAGAGAGTTGGCGCGGGCGACCAGGCTCATGTGATGATCCCCGCCGGCATCCGTGGGGCAACCGCGGCGGCGAAAAACAGACGCCGCTCGAGCAATTCGCCGAGGACCGACAGCAGCAGAATCCAGAGCGTCATGCCCAGGGTGGCGAAGCCCGGAGCCGGCTGTCGTGCCAGAAATACCACGGGCAAGACGACGCTGCCGATCAGGCCGGCGAGAAACCGGGCGGTGGCGATCTCAGCCAGTTCGCTGGTCATCAGCAACGCGGCGGACTTCAGCGGTGTCGTTCCCCCGGCGCGGCGGTGGCGAAACACTCGAGCCTCGAAAACAAGCTTGAGCAGGGCCAGCGACGCCAAAGTCACGGTCAACCAGCCAGTCAGTTGCGGATACGCGCCCGCGCCGGCAATCTCGGGTGATCGCAATGCTTGCCAGGTGGTCAGGAACAGGATTGCCGCCGTGCCCAGCACCGCCGTGGTGCCGAAAAATTTCCAGGTCGTTGCCGACCGGTCCCAGAAGGCGCGGGGCGTGTCGCGATAAATCATCGCGGAACAGAAAACACCGAGCAACCCGGTCACGGACACGGCGGTACCGACCACCGTCGGGTCCAGGCCCATCCGCCAGGCAGGCCGAAAACCAGCGGCCGCCATTGCCAGGCCGGCGAACAGTCCAAAGGCCACAATCTCGCGGCTGAGCCAGGACTGCTTCAGGCCGAGCACGGCGCGCCAGGCGCCGAGCGGGCGGCCCAGATGCAGGGTGCTGGCGAGCAGCGCGATCACGCCGATGGCAAACGCCGCCACGGCGTGAAACGGCGATAGTCGCGTCATGAGATTCCCGGGAAACAACGCCCGCAGCAACGTGTCCACGGTGAATGCGCCGACGGACAGTTGGGTCAGCACCAGCATCACCCCCAGCGGTGAGTGCGGCGGTTCGGACTGCAGGTGGTGCGGGTTAATGCCAAGGAACTGCCTTGGCCAGGGCCGGCGGGAGACATACCGGGTGGTGGGCAGCGTGTAGCTCGGTTCGGGCACGCCCGAAGGCCAGGGCGGCGACCCAACGGCATCGACGCCCGCGAGCGCCGGGGTGGACCGCGTCGAACCACTCGACGTCCGGAACTGACGGGCGACCGCGGCCTGACTGACGATGGTGATCCGGATCGCCTCATTCGGACAGGCCTGCACACACGCCGGAGCCTCGGCCACGGCCAAGCGGTTCGCACACAGGTCACACTTCCGCACGATCCCGCGCCGAGCCGAGTATTGCGGCACGTCGTAAGGACATTTCAGGATGCAATACTGGCAGCCGATGCATTGGTCATCCAGGTGCCGCACGATGCCGGTGATCGGGTCCTTGTCGTAAGCCAGCACGGGGCAGCCGCTCAAACAAGCCGGGTCAATGCAGTGATGGCAGGCGCTGGTCAGATGTTGGAGAAATCCGAATTCCGCCGTTCGCAGGTCCAGGCAAGGCCCGACCGGCAAATCGGCTCCGGGCGATCGATCCCCCGCGCCGGCGTGCGGAGCCGTTCCCTCGGAAATCAACAGGCCCACGCGGCGCCAGGTCTCGCCTTCGTCCAGGCCGTTCAAGGCATGACAGGCGCTGACGCACGCCTTGCAGCCGGAGCATTGGTCGAGGTCCACCTCGAACGCGAACTGTTCCCCCGGTCCCGGTGGGGTGAGCGGAATGAGGTCACGATAAAACCGCTGCTGAGCCGGCACGCCGTCGGTCGCGTGCAGGCGCGCGAACCGCTCGACGGCGGTCAGCGCCTGCTGTTCCTCGAGGAACTGCTCCACCAGCGAGGCGGGCCTCAGACCCCGTGTCGGCTCTTCGTTCATCTTCAGTTCTTCCTTTCCTTCGTCCGTTCCCTCGGCGCGCCTCGCTCGCCCTGGCGCAGCCGCCGTCACCCGATGGCCAGTTCCGCCTCGAGGGCCGGGCTCACTTAATACACGTCGCGCTGGTAGCGGTGGGCGGACTTCATCGCCGCGACGTAGGCCTGGGCGTCGGCCTCGTTCCTACCCCCTGCGGTTTCGATGACCCGGTGCAAGGCGGCCTCGACGTCTTTGGCCATACGGGCCGCATCCCCGCACACGTAAAAATGGGCCCCGGTCTCGAGCCATGACCAAAGCTCGGCGGCGTGCTCGGCCATGCGGTGCTGCACGTAAAGCTTGCTCGCCTGGTCGCGGGAAAACGCCACGTCGAGCCGCCTCAACAGACCGGATTGCTGCCAGGCAACGATCTGGTCCTCGTAAAGGAAATCCGTCGCGCGCCGTTGGTCGCCGAAAAAGAGCCAGTTCCCGCCTCCAGCCCCAGTCGCCTGTCGTTCCTCCAGGAACGCGCGGAACGGCGCGATCCCGGTACCCGGGCCGACCATGATCATGGGCGTGTCGCCATCACGCGGCGGCCTGAAGCCGGGCGATGGCTGCACAAAAATTTGGACGCAACCGCCTTCGCCTACGCGGTCCGCCAGGTACGTCGAGGCCACGCCTTTGCGCGCCCGGCCATGCGCCTGGTAACGCACCGCGCTGACGGTCAAATGCACCTGCCCCGCGTGCGCCCTGGGCGAAGAGGCGATGCTGTAGAGCCGGGGTGTCAGGTGCCTCAACCAACGGAGGAAGTCGGCGACTGGTGGTGGGGCATCGAGCAACCCCAGCAGATCCAGCACCCCGCGGCCGTGGAGCCAGCGGGTCAGCCCTTCGCGATTTTCCGAGGCGAGCCAGGTGGCCACCTCGCTGGCGGGCGCCGCCTTGGCCACGGCGGCCAGCAACTCGGGCGACGGCTTGTTGAGATCGAACCGCCACGTCAGGGCATCGCGCAACGCCATCACCGATCCACGCACGTTCACCATGTGCTCCGGACTCGAGCGCAGCGCCGCGATGAGTTCGTCCACTGCCTCGGGACAGTTCGCCGGCACCACCCCCAGGGCGTCTCCTGGCTCGTAAGTCAATCCGCTCCCGTCCAAGTCAAACTCGAAGTGGCGGACCTCCTTCGCGGAACCGGGCTTGCTGAGCAGCTCGTTCCTGAGCAAGCGCGCGGGAAAGGGATGCGATCGTCCATAGGTCGGCGCGCCGGCGATCACCGCGTGACCGTTTCTCGGGCGGCCATTGACGCCAAACGCGGCCTCGAGGCCGACGACACCCCCTGCCGCTCCGAGCTTCTCCCAGAGCGCGCCCATCCAGGCATTGGCAGTCGGCTCGAAATCCACATCACACTCGCCGCGCGGGACGAGCCGTGTGGCGCCGAGAGCTTCCAAGCGGGCGTCGAACTTCTTGGCCGCGCCGCAGAAGTCCGCATAGGACTGATCTCCCAGGCCAAGCACGGCAAAGCTCAGGCGCTCGAGCCGCGGGGCGGTCTCGGCCCCGATCCAGTCCCAGAACCGCGCCGCATTCTCCGGCGGATCGCCGTCACCCCAAGTGCTCGAGATGATGACGGCCGTGTTCGCCGTCAGCAGCCCCGCCTTCTCGTAATCATAGAGCGGGAAGACCGCGGGCGCGAATCCGCGTTGCCGCGCCTGGTCCGCGAACCGCTTGGCGAGCCCCTCGGCCGAGCCGGTTTGCGAGCCATACAGCACCAGCAACGGTTCACGTCCCTCTCGCGATTCGACCTGCGGTCGCGGCGACGATTGGGGACTCGCGCTGCCCGCGGAAAGCAGACCCGCCAGAAAACCGTTGAGCCAGGCGCGTTGCTCCGCGCTGAACGGCGCCGTCTCGGGAATGCGTGGAACCTCGATCATCGGCAGCAGGAATTTGGCGTGTCCAGGGTGTTGGTTCGGAGTCGCGGGTCGGCGGTCTTCGCGGCGAACCTCGGTCACGACTTTTAAATGCGGGCTCGCGCCAGGGCGCCCCAGGTGCTGCGCCAGCGGTGCTTCACCAGTCCCAGCCCGGCGATTGCCACGAAACAAAGCGCCGCGAAACCCGTGAAGCCCGCCAGGTAGGACCCGGTCAGACCTTTGGAAAAACCGAGCGAGCTGGCGAGATAGAATCCGCCGACGCCCCCGCCGCAACCGACCAGGCCGGTCATGACGCCCAAATCCTTGCCAAAACGCTGCGGCAACAGTTGGAACACCGAGCCGTTGGCCATGCCCAGCGCGGCGGAGGCGACGCACAACATCGCCACGTTGATCGTCAATCCCCACCCCACCGCCGCAACCATGAGCGCCAGCCCCCCGACCAGGTAGAATCGATACAGCGCCCGCGTCCCGCCGATCCGGTCGGCGATCGCCCCGCCGACCGGGCGCATCATCGCCCCGGCCGCCGTGCACAACGCGGCCAGGTCACCGGCATGAATCGGTGTCAGCCCGAATTCACTCTTGAAATACAGCACATAGGAACTCGCCAGTCCAACAAAGCCGCCGAAGGAAACGGTGTAGTAAAAACAAAACCAGTGCGCGTCTGGTTCCCGGAGCAGCCGGAAGTAGTCGCGCAGCCTTTTCGGTTCCAGGCCCACCGGCGCCTCCCTGGAAAGAAGCGCGTAAACCACCCATACGGTCACCGCCGGCACCAGTGCCAGCCCGAACACCGCGCGCCAGCCGAAGGCCGCCGCCAACCGCGGGGCGAACAACGCGTCGAGCACCGTGCCGACATTGCCCGCCCCGGCGAGGCCCATCACCAATCCCTGCATCTCGGGCGGGTACCAACGCCCGGCCTGCGGCAACGCCACGGCGAAACTGGCGCCGGCGACCCCGAGGGCGGTCCCCAACAGCAGGCTGGCCTCGTAGTCCTTCACCCCGAACAGCCAGGCCGTCGTCAGCGCCGCGATTACCACCAACTGCGCCGCCATCCCCGTGTTCTTCGCCCCGATTCGGTCCACGGCTAAACCCAGCACGATGCGGAGGATGGCACCGGCCAGGATCGGCACCGCGACCATCAGCCCCTTCTGCTCAGTCGAGAGCTGCAAGGCCTCGCCGATCTGGACCCCGAGCGGCCCCAACAGGGTCCAGACCATGAAGGAAAAATCAAAGTATAAGAACGCCGCCACCAACGTTGGCCAGTGGCCGACACCTCGCAGTTCGGACGGTTTCATTAGATTTAATTCGCTGCTCGATTCGCCGTCTTCTTGGCCCAGGCTGCCAGGCCGAGCCGCATCGGACGCGCGCCTCCGACGCGCATGCTGGAGGCGTGCCAGCTCGGATCAAAAACCGCTCCCGGGGCCCTCATCGAGTTCACCAATCTCATGAATGCGGTTCATCTACCCTCGCGCAGGCCGGTCCCAACCACCTTTGGCGCACCGCGTCCGCGGCGCCGCGCCAGGATGGACACCGCGGCGATTGGAGGCCACCGCCGGACCTGGACCACGACGGCGCTGTCGGCTTTTTTCCAGCGTGGATGCATTTGGACAACCAGGTTCTACTCCTCACCCGGCCTCGCGCGCTTGCCGATGGCTTGACATTGCCCCTTCGCTACCTACCTTCGCGGAGGTTCATGGACACGATGGAATCTCGATCTCCGCAACCGGAAGCCGTTCCCACCAACGCCCCGACCGCCAGCCGGCGGCCGGCCGGCCGGCGACGGCTCCTCGGCCCCTGGCTGGTCGGGCTGCTGGCAGCCGCGCTCGGCTACGTCGGCTCCCGCTACCTCGCGGAGACCTTAACCCACGAGTCCACCGACGACGCCTTTATCGAGGGCCACGTGGTGTTGATCGCGCCGAAGGTGGCCGGCCAGGTGCAAGCCGTGCACGTCGTCGATAATCAGCCGGTGCGCCAGGGCGATTTACTAGTCGAGATTGATCCGCGCGATTACGACGCCGCGCTCGATCAGAAGCAGTCCGCCCTCGCGCGGGCCAAGGCCAACCAGAGCCTGATCGAGGCCGGCTTCGTTTTGCTCCGCACGCGGATTGCCACCGCGCAGGCCTCGGCCGATCAGGCGCAAGCCGACCTGCTGGGGGCCAAGGCCACCGCTGATCGCGCCCAGGCCGATTTCGACCGGGCCAAGCGCCTGCCGCAACCGAGCGTGATCTCGCCCCAGGACTTTGACGCGGCCAAAGCGGCCGCGCTGGCCGCCGCCGCCGGCTCCCGATCGGCACAAGACAAAGTCCGCAGCGAAGGGTCCAAGGTCCAGGAAGCCCAGGCGCAATTGACGGCCGCCGAGAGCGCTTACGACCTGGCCAAAGCGGAAGTCCAACAGGCGCGCGCCGAATTGCAGACCGGCGAACTGAATTTGTCCTACACCAAAATCACCGCGCCCTCCGACGGACGGGTGACCCGCCGGTCCGTCGAACCGGGCGGCTACGTCCAGGTCGGCCAATCCCTGATGGCCCTGGTGCCGACCAACCTCTACGTCGTCGCCAACTTCAAGGAGACCGAGTTGACAGACATGCGGCCGGGCCAACCGGCGACGCTCGTGATCGAGTCGTACCCCGCCCGAGTCTTCCGCGGCCACGTCGAAAGCATCCAGGCCGGCAGCGGCGCGCGCTTCAGCCTGCTGCCCCCGGAAAATGCCGTCGGCAATTACGTCAAGGTGGTGCAACGGGTGCCGGTCAAGATCGTGTTCGACGAACCGCTGCCGCCAGACCGCGTGGTTGGCCCGGGCATGTCGGTGGTGCCCGAAGTCACCGTGCAAACGTGGCGGATGCCCGGTTGGAGTTTCGAAGTCATCGGCCTCCTGGCCGGCGTGCTGGCCGCGATCGTTGCGCGCCGAATCTGGAACCGCCCGGGAACCAAACCGCCGTCGCCCGCGCCGCAATGAGCGAGGGCCCACCCCAGCTCGAGCACGAGGAATGGCGGCCGCGGTTCAATCCGTGGTTGATCGCCGTGGCCGTGATGATGGCGACGTTCATGGAGGTGCTGGACACCTCGGTGGCCAACGTCGCCTTGCCGCACATTGCCGGCAATCTCTCGGTCACCACCGATGAGGCGACGTGGGTGTTGACCAGCTACCTGGTCTCCAATGCGATCATTCTGCCCATCACCGGGTGGCTCGCCAATTACTTCGGGCGCAAACGGCTGTTGATGATTTGCGTGGGCCTGTTCACCGGGGCCTCGATCCTGTGCGGCCTGGCGCCGAGCCTCGGTTTCCTGGTCGTCGCGCGCATCCTGCAAGGGGCGGGCGGCGGAGCGATGCTGCCCATCTCGCAGGCGGTGCTGCTGGAGAGCTTTCCGCCCCACAAACGCGGCGTCGCCATGGCCGTCTTCGCCATGGGTGTCGTCGTGGCCCCGATCCTCGGCCCCACCCTCGGCGGTTGGATCACCGATAATTACTCCTGGCGCTGGATTTTCTACATCAACCTGCCGGTGGGTATCGCCGCGGTCCTGATGGCCCAACTGGTGGTCGAGGATCCGCCCTACATCCGGCGCAGCCGCGCCGCGCGGGTGGACTTTGTCGGATTCAGCCTCCTGGCCGTGTGGCTGGCTACCCTGCAAGTCATCCTGGACAAGGGTCAGCAGGCCGATTGGTTCGACGCGCGGTGGGTTTGCTGGTTCGCCGCGATTTCCACCGCGTCCTTCCTCGGGTTCGTGATATGGGAACGGCGGGTCACGCACCCGATCGTCGATCTACACATCCTGGGCAATCGCAACTTCTCGATCGGCATCCTGCTGATGACGTTGCTGGGCGGGGTGCTTTACGGGACCACGGCGGCGCTGCCGATCTTCCTGCAAACACTGATGGGGTACCCCGCCTTGCAGAGCGGCTATGCCCTCAGCCCGCGCGGCATCGGCGCCTTTATCACCACTTCGCTGGTCGGACGCCTGGTCGGCCGGGTGCGCAATCGCTTCCTGCTGACGGTCGGCTTCACCCTGCTGGCGGTCTCCTCCTTCCTGCTGGCGCACATCAACCTGGATGTCGGGATGGCGCAAGTCATCTGGCCCAGCGTGCTCAACGGCGTCGCCGTGAGCTTCATCTTCGTGCCGCTGACGACCACCACCATGGGCCATCTGCGCCAGGCCCAAATGGGCAACGCCACCGGCATCTTCAACCTCATGCGCAACCTCGGCGGCAGCGTCGGCATCGCCGCCGTCACGACCTACCTGGCCCGCAGCGCCCAGGTGCATCAGGCCTTGATGGTGCCGCACCTGACCCCCTTTGACCCGGTGTTTCGCGAACGCGTGGCCGCCCTGTCCACCAGCCTGGCCGCCACCAGCGGCACCGTGCTGGGCGGTCAACAGGCGATCCAGATCATTTACAACCTGCTCGATCACCAGGCCCACATGTGGGCCTTCGTCGATAACTTCCGCCTGTTCGGCTTCCTGTGCCTGGGCTGCGTGCCACTGGTGTTCCTGTTCAAACGGGTCACCCCCGCCCGCGGCCAGGTGGCCGCCCACTAGTACCGTGACAAAGAATTTTTCGACCCCTGGGCGGCAAGGAGTTTTTCGTGCCGACGAGGCGCAAGCGACGAGCATACCCGCCGGCGGTGCTTGCCTCCGTGAGGATTCGACTGGAGAGTCACGGCAGGCGCGACGGCTCGGGCCGCCGGCCGGTGGGGTCGCCGATCTGACAGTCGCCGCTGGCTAAGCCAGGCGCCTGTCTGCCGACAGGCAGGGGCCGAGGGAACCGAGCAAGGCGAGCTGGAATCCACCGCGAATGGCGCGGAGCGCGCGGAACAACCAGCGTTTGGATCCGTGCAATCCGTGACATCCGCGGTTCTCCGCTTCCTGTCCATTGGTGTTCCTTCGTGGTTCATCTGGTCTGAGGCGCGTCTCGCCAGTTGTTACCTTCGGCGGCGGATCACCAGATTTCGGCGCGGTTCGCCGGCGCCCGCCACATCGGCGCGCCCGACCGGATGCCGAACGCGTCGTAAAACTCCTGACGATTCACCAGCGGCCCGACCGCCCGGAATTGACCCGGTGAATGCGGGTCCACCGTCACCAGGCGCCGCGCCTCCTCGGGCCGGATGTTGGTGCGCCAGATTTGCGCGAACGAGATGAAGAACCGTTGCTCGGGCGTGAACCCGTCGATGGTCCGGCGCCGCGCCGGGTCCCGTGCCAGGATCCGCTCCAGGGCCTCCAACGCGATACTGACGCCCCCGAGGTCCGCGATGTTCTCACCCAGCGTCAGCCGGCCATTGACGTGCAGTCCCGGCAAGGGCTCGTAAGCGTTGTACTGATCGACCACCTTCTGGGCGCGCGTCTCGAAGGCCTCGGCGTCGGCCGCCGTCCACCAGTCGTGCAGGTTTCCCTCGCCGTCGTATTTGCGGCCTTCGTCATCGTAGCCATGCGTGATCTCGTGGCCGATGACGACCCCGATCGCGCCGTAATTCACCGCGTCATCCATCGTCACGTCGAAGAACGGCGGTTGCAGAATACCTGCGGGAAACACAATCTCGTTCTGCGACGGGTTGAAATAGGCATTGACCGTCGGCGGCGTCATGTGCCACTCCGTCCGGTCCACCGCCTGGCCGACGCGCGCCAACCGGCGGTGCGTTTCGAATGCCGCCGCCCGCCGCACGTTGCCCAGCAGGTCATCCGGGCGAATCACGACCGACGAATAATCCCGGAACTTGTCCGGGTACCCGATCTTCTGGGTGAACCGGTCGAACTTCACCAGCGCCTTGGCCCGGGTCGCGGCCGTCATCCAGCCGACCTTCTCCAGGCGACCGCGGAAGACCGACTTGAGGTTGGCGACCAGCTCGATCATGCGCGCACGGGCCGACGGCGGGAAATATTTCTCGACGTAAAGCTGACCGAGCGCCTCGCCGATGCTGCTGTCGATGAAGGTGGCCGCCCGCTGCCACCGCGGCTCGGGTTGCTGCTGGCCACTGAGGGTCCGATGGAAGAACGCGAAGTCCTCCCGTTCGATCGCCGGCGGCAGGAACGGCGCGCTGGCGTGCAGCACGTGCCAGCGCAAATACACCCTCCAGTCCGACAAGGGCCGCTCACCCACCAACCGGTCCAGGGCGCTGAAAAACTCCGGCTGCCCCACGATCGCGTACGGCAGGTCCACCAACCCGCGGTCGGCCAGATACGTCGCCCACGGGATTGCCCGGTTCCGGGGCCACGATCTCGGCAGTGGCGAATTTGTTGTAATTCTTGTTGGGATCGCGGAGTTCGACGCGGGTGCGACTGGCCCGCGCCAGCGCCGTTTCGAGCTCGAGCACCGTGGCCGCGTGCCCGGCCGCCACGGCCGGTTCCTCCCCCAGCAAGGTGAGCATCCGCGTGACGTGCGCCCGATACGCCTCGCGAATCCTGGCGAAACTTTCCTTGAGGTAATAATCCCGATCCGGCAGCGACAAGCCCCCCTGCCGTAAATCAAAGGCATAAATGCCGCTGTTCTTGGCATCCGGCGAAACGCCCACCCCGAACATCCCCGGGATGCCGCTCGCGTGCAGCCCCGCCAGCAGCGCGAACAGGTTCGTCATCGAATCCATCCGATCGATCCGCGCCAGCTCGGCCGCGATCGGCTCCAAACCCAGTCGCTCCAACCGGTTGGTGTCCATCGCCGAGCGGCAAAAGTCCGCCACCTGCTGCGCCGGGGAATTGGCCGCGACCCGGGCCGTCGCCGCGGACTCCAGCAGGTCATGAATCAAAAACAAGTTGCGCTCACGCAACTCGGCAAAACTGCCCCAGCGCGATTTATCCGCAGGCACGGGATTGTCCTTCACCCACGTGCCGCAAGCGAAATGATAAAAATCCACGCCCGGCTCGATCGCACGATCCAGGTAGCCCACCGAAAACCGGGGCACGGGTGGAGGCGAATCGGCCGCCGCAGCGTCGAGAACAAGGAGGACACCAAAGGCTAAGAACCAGGGTTTCGAAATCATAGGCGTCTGTCGGTGACCGTTGTTGTAGAAGATCGACTCTATGCCGACAAGGCCGAAGTCGCCGGCGGCGCGGGAACCGTCCCGCGCGCGCCGTCGCGCCCGGACCGCGAGCTGTCCCAACTTGCAGCACAGCAGCCGTGGACCGATCGGCAAATCTCCGGGAGCCACGTGCGATCCGACCGTGCTGCGGCTTGGGACAAGCCGCGGTCCGGGGCATTGGTCTGGACCGTCGGCCGCCGGCCCGGCGCGATTCCGGGCGCGACGGTTTTCCAACTTGCTCGCACCGGCAACGGTGGTAAAGTGCGGCAGTTCAACCTTGATCCGCCTCGTGTCATGCGCCGGATTTCATCGCGACTCACCTTTATCTCCAAGCGCGTCTTTCCGGTGTTCTGGTTCGGGTTCCTGGCATTCTTCAATATTGAAACGCTGCGACAAATGATCGCCAAAAACGGCGCCAGACGGCGCTGACTCGCCCACACCATGACCCCACTCATCATCGGCATCATTGTGGCTGTGCTCCTCACCGGCATCCGCATCGCGCAGGAATACCAGCGCGGCGTCGTGTTCCGACTGGGCCGCTTCATCGAGATGAAGGACGTC
Source organism: Verrucomicrobiota bacterium (assembly GCA_018969165.1). Classification (GTDB taxonomy): domain Bacteria; phylum Verrucomicrobiota; class Verrucomicrobiia; order Limisphaerales; family JAGWYX01; genus JAGWYX01. The sequence goes on along the minus strand of JAGWYX010000032.1, from coordinate 311 downwards.
GAGTTGCCGGAGGCGATGCAGCAGGTCATGGCCATGCAGGCCGAGGCCATCCGGGAAAAGCGGGCGCGGATCATCAAGGCCGAGGCCGAACTGGAAGCCTCCAAGAAGCTTGGCGACGCCGCCGAGCAGATGGCCAACAACCCGGTAGCCGTCGAATTGCGGCGGATGCAAATGGTCACCGAGGTCGGTTTCCTGACGCAATACTGACCAGACCCTGGGATAGAATACAGTTTGTGGCGTCGCTTTTGGCTTCTGGCTAGGCGCCAGACCGGGAGTGTATCCCAGCGATACTGGACCGGTCGCGCAACAAC
>JAGWYX010000873.1 GCA_018969165.1 Verrucomicrobiota bacterium | reverse complement strand
ATTTTTACCACACGCGCCCCGACCGCGCCCCGCTGGAGTCGTGGACGGACAGCCGTGGGCGATACTCACTGCGGACCTGGTACGAGGAGCATGCGATCGCCGCTTCCGCGCCCGGTTACCAAACCCAGTTGTCCACGCTGGTGACCAAGCCGTTCGGACGCGAATCCATCGCACGGTTGGATTTCCAAATGCTTCCGAGCGGGATCCCCGCCGCAACCACGCCTCAGGCATCCTCTTTGGGGACTCCCTTCTACATCGGGCAGGCCTGGTTCCCTAAACACGATTTGATTGAGATCACGTCGCTGACACGGACCGGAGATGAGATGACCGTGCAGGGCCATTACCAACTCGCGAGCGCCGACCGTGCATTGCTGGCCCTCTACATCGCGACGACAAACGCTGTTCACACGCCTGAGAACCCAGAGGGAATACTGGAGATCTCGAAGGGGGCGGGCGATTTCAGGTTGAGCCGAACGCATTTGGTCCCTGGCCTGCCGCACCTCTCCATGTATGCGGACGGCAAGCCCTTCGCCGCGCTCTATTTTGGAACCAGGGCTGAGGCGCGGGCCGAGCGGGAACTGAATCTGGATCGGGAGACTCCAGCCACCGTCGGAATTGGAATTCCGCTCTCCTTATTTCAAATCCGCCTGGTGGCACCCGAAGGCTCGACCGCGCCGACGGACTCGTTCAAGGAAATCCCGGGCCAACGCCCATTGGCCGTCTTGCGCGAAGTTCTCCTGGACAATTCCGACGTGGCCCAGGCTGGCACCGAGTTTTCCACCACGGGACGCTCCATCCGAATCGGACTCACGCCCGAGGGAACGCGTCGCTTCGCGACCCTCACCGCCACGAACCTCAACCGCCAGCTCGCCGTCATTGTCCTCGGCAAGGTGCTGGCTGCGCCCATCATCCGGACAAAGATTCCCGGCGGCCAGATTGTGATCGGAACGGGACTCAGCGCCACTGACAGCGCAAGCATTCTGGATATGTTGAATCGTTCTCCGGTTCGGAGCGCCGACGAATGGACTTTTCGCGCCCCGCGGGAAATCACGCTCCTGGCGTTGCACCCGGTGGCGTTTTCCGATTCGCGGTCACCCGTGGGTCCGCTCGACCATTTGCGCGGATGGTTGGACCTGGACACCGGCGTCGCGGTCACCAACCAGCCCCGCGGCTGGACCACCTGGATCGACCATGATTGGATTCGCACCAATGGTCTTGATCTCGTTGCCGCGGTATCCTCAGACCAACTCCCCGTGCTGATGGGCTTCGACATGGTCGTCGAGCGGATGCCGGCGGACAGTTGGGACAGTTTGACGGCGGCGGATGTGGTCCAGTCGTGGTCACTGATGCAAACGCGTTCGCAGCCTATGCAAAACTTCGGCCTCGCCCCCGGCCAATCCGACACCTTCATCTTCCTGACCGCCGAGGGTGGGCGGGGGGTCCTCCAGATCCTCGGTCTGACCCGCGACTCGCACAGTGTGAAGCTGCGTTACAAGCTGGTGCGAAGCAACACTCGAGCCGGCGGGGCCGAGCGCCGCCAGTGAACCGCGCGGACGTGCAGTTCGGTTCCTCGCCGGGGCCGCCGTCAGCGGAATTCCAACGGGATTCCAATCGTTCAGACCAGGGTTGCCGAGTCTGCAAGGCTACCCTGGGTGAACCGTGATAGTCTCCTACCACCAACCGCGTGGCAGCGGACGTGAGTCCGCTCATGCTCTGGCCAGAAGCGATCCGAGCCGACTCACGTCGGCTGCTACGGAACAAACCGAATGTGCGCCGACGGATCGAGAGCGTTTTGCCCAGCCTTGCACTGCCATAGATCATCTGGTATAGATCGAGCGATATGACCACCGCCAAAGTCTTCATGAACGGGCGAAGCCAGGCCATCCGCCTGCCGAAAGCCTTTCGCGTCAGCTCGTCCGAGGTTTACCTCAAGCGAGTCTCCGGTGGCATTCTCATCCTGGAACGCGACCCATGGGAGACATTCGAGCACGGGGTCCGGAAGTTTTCCGCAAGCTTCTTCGAGGCGATGGCGAAGCGCAAGCGGCTGCCGCAGCAACGTCGCGATTGGAAAGGCGTGTTCGCGTGATCTACGTGCTGGATACGGACCTATTCGTGTTCGTCGTGCGAGGCCGGCAGATTGTCAAGCCGCGCAACCCCCGGGAGCACCGCCACCACCTGGCGGCGGACAAGATTTTGGCGCGTTGCCGGAAGGCCAGGACGGACGACGACCTGCTGGGAGTCTCTGCGCTCACCGTTGCGGAGCTCGAGTTCGGTGCGCGCCACGGCGGTCGTTATTCGGAACAGGTGGCTGGTTTACACGAAACGCTCGCCCCATTTGAAATCTTCGCCTTCGATGGAAT
>JAGWYX010000872.1 GCA_018969165.1 Verrucomicrobiota bacterium | reverse complement strand
CACGCTACGTCAGGATTGGGGGGCCAAGCGGAGAACATAATGCCCACGAATTCATTCGGAACTAACGGCGGGTTCGTGCGCGCGTCCTGCCATTTGTGCCGCTCGGCGTGACCGTCGGCGAAGACGAGGCTGGCGGTCCCGTTGTGGTAAGACCCAGGAATCCGCACGAGCGAAGCCGGCCCGTTGGTGGGATCGATGCGGAAGGCACAATCCTCGATGCTGTCCTCACGCTCATCGAGAAAAACGAACGTCTGGGGAGGACAGCGGATTTCGGAGATCCGCTTTAGTTTGCGAGGAACGATGGTGCCGTTCAGCCAACCGTTCATCGAAAAGCTGCGCACCCGGGGATACCACCGGCCGCCTTCGAGCGCCTGGCTCTTATCTGACGGACAACGCCAGACTGCCGGAGAGTTCCCAAGATATGGCCCGAGGAGGCTCTGCTGAAGCAAAAAGACGTTTGTGTTGTCGGGCCAATTGGGTCGCGTTTCCTGCATCAGGCCGTACACCCACGAGGGGCCTTCCGGAAAACCAAAACCGCCACCGAAGTTGGGTGGAGCCTGATCGTCGTGGTCCTGCGCATAGAGGTGCCAGGCGTAACCGAATTGCTTGACGTTGCCCAGGCACAGGCCGGCCCTGCCTTCCTCCTTTGCCCGCACCAGCGCCGGCAGCAGCAGACCCGCAAGCATCGCGATCATCCCGATCACCACCAGCAACTCGACCACGGTGAACCCGATCCGCCCAACGCCACCCAGGCCTCGACTTCCAGGCCAACGGTCGCCTGCGGAGGCGCGGCCCGAAGCCTGAATACCCCAGCCATCGCTAATTAAGTTCAATCTGAATGGCATACGCCCTGCAGCCCTCACCGGATCGCCAGCCAACGCGCGGCGGCCTCTCGTTCCAACCGACGTGGCGCCCGTTCCTACCCGTCGATCGCCGGGATCGGGTCGCAGATGTAGGCACGCTGGCAGGCGCGGCACAGGTCAAATTTGAACTCGACATAAACGTCGCGCATCAACTCGGCCTCCGACAGCCCCTCGCATTCCGCCAGAATCCGATCAATTTCCCGCGAATGGTCGCGGGTCAGGTCCTCGAAGGTGATCTCCAGCGGATCATAAGCGGCGAATACCTGGATCTTGGCGATGTATCGCAATTGCTTGTCGCGGATCGGCTGGCCGCAACGATCACAAACTCGCGTCGTCATGCTTATCGACGGGCGCGGCCGGAGGCCGTCGCCCTACCCAACGACATAGGATCCAGAAAGAACCGTCGGTGGCGCAGGCGCTCAGTGCACCACCTTCTTCCCGGCCTTTTCCCACGCCTTGATGCCGCCTTCGAGATTGTAAAGCGACTTGAAATGCAGGCGGTTCATCTGGACGCAGGCCTTGGCGCTGCGGCCGCCCACCGCGCAATGCACCAGGTAAGTCTGGTTCCGGTCCAGCGCGCCGACCCGCTGGGCGAAATCGGCCGCAAAAAAGTTGATGTTCGTCGAGCCGGTCAGGTGTCCACGCCGGTATTCCTCCGGCGTGCGCACGTCCAGAATCACGATCTTCTTCCCCCCCGACAGCAATTGCTCGGCCTGGTCCGCGTTGACGTTCTTAACGGTCCCGCTCGCGTCGGTCCCACCGCCTGGACTTTGTGCCCACGCGCCCGGCAACCCCGCCAGGCAAACCCCCGCGACACCGACGCAAATCCACCGGGGCAAGCGAAAGCGAATGGTCCAAACCGCTCCGGCCGGGAGCCGATTTCGTCCTTCAAGGACTCGAGAGGTTTCAATAATCATAAAGCCCGCTGTCGTGACTGTAGCCGCCGCCGTAGCCGCCCCCCCCCTCCTCGCCCTCCGGGCCGCCCATGAAATCCCCCAGCACGTCGCCCATGTCCTCCTCGATCTTCTCCGGGTCCTCGCCGGCCTCGAGGCGTTTGATCGCCACGTCGAACTCCTTTGGCATGGTGCTGGCGGGCAGGAGATCCTTCATCTTGCGCATCATGTGCGCCATGTGCCTGGGGTTGTTTTCATCCAGGTGTTCCATGTCCCGCTCCATCTCGCTCATCGCGCGGGCCACCCGCGGATCTTCAAAGTCCGGCATCGGCGCCTCGGCACCCCCGTCGGCCTCGGGCGCGGCCGCCGGTTCTTTGGCGCCGCGCGGGGAGGCAAATCGGCTGACCTGTTTGACCAGCTTCCGGTTGCCGCACCGCGGGCATGCGGGTGAACCCTCGGGCTGGAGCCGCTTGGAAAGGAAATTAAAGATCACCCGGCACTTTGGACAGGCAAACTCGTAGATCGGCATACGCGCAAAATTCGTTTAGACGGCTTGAGCCTGGAAACAAGATCGACTCAAGTCAAGTTCCGCCTCGCGGCTGGTC
>JAGWYX010000871.1 GCA_018969165.1 Verrucomicrobiota bacterium | reverse complement strand
CGGCTCGCGTTTCAAGGCCGCAACCAGTTTGACACGGCCGGCGATAATGCCCGCCTGCGGTCCACCCAGCAGCTTGTCGCCGCTGCAACACACCAGGTCCACCCCGCGTCGCAGCACCTCGGCCGGGGTCGGCTCGTGCTCGACGCCCCCCGCCTTCCCGGTGTCCACCATCGCGCCGCTGCCCAGGTCCTCGACCAACGGGAGCCGGTGCTGGCGCGCCAAGGCCGCCAACTCCTCGGTCGTCGGCGATGCGACAAAACCGCCCATGAAAAAGTTGCTGCGGTGGACCTTCATCAGCATCGCGGTCGAGCGGCCGATCGCCTTGGCGTAATCGCTCAACGTCGTCTGGTTCGTCGTGCCGACCTCGCGCAGTTGAGCGCCGCTGGCTTCGAGGATTTCCGGGATTCGGAACCCGCCGCCGATCTGGACCAACTCCCCCCGCGACAGAATGACTTCCTTGCGGGCGCCGGCGGTGAAATGCCGCAAAGCCAACACCAACGCCGCCGCGCAATTGTTGACGACCGTCGCCGCCTCGGCCCCGCAGAGCAGCGCCAGGCTTTGTTCGAGATAGCCGGCCCGCCCGCCCCGTTCGCCGCTGGACAGGTCGAATTCGAGGTTGTTGTAGCTGGCCGCGATCGTGCCGAGGGCCTCGACGACCGCGGGCCCCAGCGGCGCCCGGCCAAGATTGGTATGCACCAGGATGCCGGTGCCGTTGATCACCGGCTGAAGACGCGAACGTCGCAACGTTTCGAGCGCCGCCCGTATGCCCGCCAGCACCGCGTCGTAATCGGGGATCTTCTCCGCCTGGCGCAAGGCCGCCAATTCCCGCCGCACGACGGCGGTGACGACCGGCCGCGGCAGGTCCGTCGCCCCGAGTGCCTGGAGCACTTTCTCGACCGCCGGGATGGCGCGTTGGACTCGCACGGGTGTCGCTAGCACGGATTAACAGCAACTGTAGCCGCGACTTTTAAGTCGCGCTTGCGTGTGCCACCTGAACTTTCGGCCACAGAATTCCTGAAACCGCTGTAGCGTCCTTGAGTCTTAAAACTCGCTGTTATCAAGTCAAGTTTTGACGTCGCTTTCGCGTGGTTCATCCGGTCTGAGGCGCGCCTCGCTCGTCAAGAACTTCAGCCGCTGACGCGAATCCTCGGCCGACCCGACCGGACGATCCGCCCGACCACAACCGCGCACGCGGCACGGGCACGTTTCAATTGTTTCAAGACCTCAGCCAGTCGCCGCGGCGCCACGCACAGCAACAGCCCGCCGCTGGTTTGGGCATCAGCCAACAATACCCGTTGCGCCGCCGTCGCTTCATCCCAGTCGGTGAACGCGGCGGCCGTTTCCAAATTCTGCCGGCTGCCGCCGGGCACGCAGTCCCGGCCGATCAGCTCGAAAACCTCGGGGCTGAGCGCCGGGATTTTCCCGACAGACACTTCGGCGCCGACGTGACTGGCCCGGCACAGCGACCCGAGGTGACCCAGCAGGCCGAACCCGGTGATGTCGGTGCCGGCGCAGACCAGGCCGCGCTCGGCCAGTTCGGCGCCGGCGACGTTGAGCTGGCTCATGATGGCCGCGGCTCTTCGCTCGAGCGCCTTCGAGGTGATCCCGCGTTTGATGCCCGTGGTGACAATCCCCGTGCCCAGCGGTTTGGTGAGCACCAGCAGGTCGCCGGCTCGCGCCTGGGCGTTGGTGAGCATGCGCCACGGGGAAACCAGGCCGGTGACGGACAAGCCGTAAACCGGCTCCGGATTCCGAATGGTGTGCCCGCCTACCAGGACGCAGCGCGCCTCCGCCACCTTGCGGGCGCCGCCGCGAAAAATGGCGCGGATCACCGTCGGCGGGACGACGTCGGTCGGGATGCCCATGAGGTTCATCGCCGTCAGCGGCCGTCCGCCCATGGCATAGACGTCCGACAGCGCGTTGGCCGCCGCGATCTGACCATAGAGGAACGGCTCGTCCACGATCGGGGTGAAGAAATCCACTGTCTGGACCAGCGCGCGGTTGCGGTCCAATCGATACACGCCGGCGTCGTCAGCGGTGCCGGCGCCGACCAGCAGATTGGGATCACGGATCACGGGGAGCCGGCGCAAAACTTGCGCCAGAGCCTTTTGGCTGAGCTTGGACGCTCAACCCGCGCAGGAGGACAACGAGGTCAATTTCAGGATTTGCTCGCGCGACACCGGCAACACCCCCTTTCCATTTCAGATTTTTGATTTTTGAGTTTCGATTTCCAGCTCAACTCACGCTCTGGCTGCGTCGGGCGCAGCCAGCAAGCCGCTTTCCTCAATCTAAAATCTGAAATCTGAAATCTGAAATCAAGTTGGCGGAGAGGGTACGAATCGAACATACCTCGACCCGTGAAACGG
>JAGWYX010000870.1 GCA_018969165.1 Verrucomicrobiota bacterium | reverse complement strand
CTTTCTTGGCCGCCTCCTTTTGCTCCCAATCCGCGCGGAGCGCCTGCGCCCAGCGGGCGAATTCCTCGGGCGGCTGGCCGCCATAAATCTCGCTGACGAACCCGACAATTTTTTCGCCGTTGGCCAGCGGGAAACCGTGTCCGCCGGAGGCGCTGTCCTCGGTGGCCTTGACGCCGTAGCCCTTGATGGTCTTGACGTGGAGGCAGACCGGGCGGGTCGGGTTCGCCTTTGCCTGGGCGATGCCGCGCTCGAGGGCGTCATAGACCGACGGCAGATCGTGGCCTTTGGGCACCTCGAGGACGTTCCAGCCGAGGGTCGTCATCGCGGTAAAGGTTGGCGCCATGCTGAAGGCGTCCTGGGTGATGCGACCCGAGAGTTTGGTGTCGTTGTCCGAGATCACCAGCACGAACGGGTTCAAGCGGCCTTTGGCGGCCAGGCCGGGGATGGCGGCGAAGGCCTCCTTGGCCTCGCCTTCCATCGAGGCGCCGTCCGAAACGGTGCAGAGGGTGAGGCGATCTCGTTTGGCCGCTCGATCCGCCAGCGCCAGGCCCTGGGCCTGGGGCAGGGCCGAGCCCAATGGACCGTTGCTCAACAGCACCCCTTGCGGATTCAGGTGCGATTCGCCGTGGCCGGTCAGTTTGCTCGATATGCTCCGGAAACCTTTCAGGTCCTCGAACGTCAGGCCGTCGAACCCGTAGTTGGCGCGCAGCGCGTAAATCCCGTTCTCGGTGTGGCCGGCGTCGTTGACGAAGTTGTAGGCCTCGAACCACGGCCGGCCGTTGACCGCGAACAGGAGCGCGTGAATGGCCGCCATGATCTCGGCAAACGCCGCCGGGCCGCCCCAATGGCAGGCCGCCCCGCCGTTGACAGCGTGCACGTCCATTAACGCGACCAGGGCCCGCGTGGCCCGCGGGTCGGCCACGATGATCTCGCGGCCTTGCGCGTCTTTGATCTTGACCGAATACCTGGGCGGCCGGGTTGGGGTGGCCGCGAGTTTGGCGGGCAACCGGAGGGGCGTCAGCGAGGGTGCCGCGACCGGTTTGACGACGGATTTATCTTCAGACATACGGGTGGTCAGTTCACAGGTTCAACATCTCAAGCAATCGGCCCAAAACCATAGAAAAGCACGCCGGAAAAGCGAAACAATAAAATCTCCGATTCGATCCGCCGGCGTTCGGCCGTCGCGATCCGCGCCGGTCACTCCCGCACGATCAGGCGATAGCCCACGCCGGGCTCGGTGATCAGGAGTTCCGGCCGGGCCGGGTCCGCCTCCAGTTTTTCCCGCAGATGCCCGACATAGACGCGCAGGTAATGCGTCTGGCCGACGTAGGTTTCACCCCACACCTCGCGGAGCAATTGCCGGTGGGTCAGCACCTTGCCCGCGTGCCGCACCAACAAGCGCAGCAGCGAATACTCCGTCGCGGTTAAGCGCACCTCCTTGCCGTCAACGGTTACGAGCCGGGCGGTCAGATCCACCTCGATCGAGCCGGACCGGAACACGGTCGTGTCGGAAGTCGGCTGCGCGTGGCGGAGGGCCACCCGCAGGCGCGCCAGCAGCTCGCCGGTGCTGAAGGGTTTGGTGACGTAGTCGTCCGCCCCGTTATCGAGCGCGGCGATCTTGTCCGCCTCGCGGTCGCGGACGGTGAGGACCAGCACGGGCGCGCGGCTCCATTCCCGCAAACGTTTCAAGACGGACACGCCCTCCAGATCGGGCAAACCCAGATCGAGCAAGATCACGTCCGGCCGCCGCTGGGCCGCCTGCACCAGGCCGTCCTGGCCCGTCGCGGCGTCCAACACGCGGTAGCCGTCGGCCTCGAGGGTCACGCGAAGCAATCGGCGCATTTGCGGCTCGTCATCGATGACCAACGCAACGGGTGCGGGTTTGGCGGCGGGCTCGCTCATTTGGGCAAGTCCGGGGGTGGGGCTTCGGTTTGGGGGATTTGCACGGTAAAGATCGCGCCGCCGCCGGCGCCGTTTTCAGCGCTGACCCGCCCGCCGTGGGCTTCCACGAAGCCTTTGACGATGGCCAATCCCAATCCGCTGCCTCCGGCGCGCGCGTCCGGCGCCCGGGTGAACTTGTCGAAGACCCTGGGCAACAGCTCCGGCGGCAGGCCCGGGCCAAGATCGATTACCCGCAAGATCAACACGGAGGCGTCCACCCGCGCCTGCAACCAGACCGGCGCGCCCGGCGGGGTGTGCACGACCGCGTTCAGCAGGAGGTTGGCCAGCGCCTGCTGCATCAAGATGAAGTCCAGCCGTACCAGCGGCAGCTTCGCCGCCACTTCAATCTTCAGCGGCCGGCCCGCCAGTTCCCGCTCCAGCGACCTGACTGTTGCCTGGATCAGATCGCCCACCTCACACCAGTCCA
>JAGWYX010000869.1 GCA_018969165.1 Verrucomicrobiota bacterium | reverse complement strand
AAGGTCACCTGCCAGCCGCCATGAGAAAAACTTTCCCACCACTGCAACTCGATGATCCGGTCGAACCCGAGGCCACGCGCCAGGTCCCCCATGCCCCAGGGCATGACCGCGATCTTGGGGGCGGGCAGCTTGCGCAAAGTGCGCCGATGGAAGTGGTCGAAGTGCGCGTGGGTCAACAGCACCAGGTCCACGGGTGGCAGGTCGCGGATCTTCAGCCCCGCGCGCCGGATGCGTTTGAGGAGGAATAACCAGTTGGCGAAGTTGGGGTCGATCAGGACATTGAGGTCCGAGAATTGCACCAGGAACGATGCGTGGCCGATCCACGTCAGGGCCAATTGCCCGGGCTTGAGCCGGGGAAAGACCGGTTGCTGCTGCTGCCCGCGCCGGCGGGTGATCAGGGCCTTCCAGACCATCTGGTAGAAAAAGGTGGCCGGATTGAAGGCCCGGGTGGGGGTCAGATCCTTGAACGACCGCGGCAGACGACGGCGTCGGCGCATCGGCAGGGCGTGATGTTCGGGGTCCCAATGCATGCCTGTTTCACTGCATACCCCATTGATACCGCGGCCGTGAATAAAAGACAATGGCCGGCGTCGAATCGGGCAATGAACGGAGCGAGCCTCTCGCGGAACGGTCGCTAATGAAAACGTCACGCCCGGTTCTTTTGGGATTGACCGCGCTGTGCCTGGCCGGCGCCGGGGTGCCGAGCGTTGCGGCTGGCGTGCGCGGCTGGACCGCCGCCGGCAGGGTGCTGACTGGCCTGGCAGCCGGCTCGTTCCTGGCACGGGCGCTCGAACCGGCGCCCGCCTACGTTGCGTATCCGGCGCCGATGTATATCCCGGCGCCCAGGGTGGTCGTGACGCCCCCGCCACCGACGACGGTGACGTATGTTTCCGCTGCGCCGGTAAGGGTGTACGCACCGCCGGTGGTCGGGACCCGGCCGCCGGTCGTGTATGCCCCGTTGGTACCGGTCGTCACCTTCACTTACGTGAGCTATGGTTACCGGCCACACTTCTGGCACCGCTGGTAGTTTTGCGGGAGGAACCGCGGATAAGGACCCGCTCCGGCTCCGGCCGGGCGGGTTTTTTGTTTGCACTTTGGCCGCCGCCGGTCTTTAAACCCACCGCATGGCCGATATCGCCACGCTGCTGGACCGGTTCCTGCGCAAATCGCCCGTGTTAGGCAAAGCGGTTTACATTGCCCAGGGCGCGGTCGTGCTCGGGGACGTGACGCTGGGAGACCACGCCAGCGTTTGGTATCACGCCGTGCTGCGCGGCGACATCAATCGCATCGTCGTCGGCCCGCACTCCAATATCCAGGACAACGCGGTCGTGCATCTGGCCGAGGATTTTCCCTGCTGGATCGGCAGCTACGTGACGGTTGGACATTCGGCGATCGTCCATGCCTGCACGGTCGGCGACGAGACGTTGGTGGGCATGGGCGCCACGGTGCTCGACGGGGCGGTGATCGGGGCGCAGTGCATCATCGGCGCCAACGCGCTGGTCACGCAGGGCGCGCAAATCCCCGAAGGCTCGATGGTCCTGGGATCGCCCGCCAAAGTCGCCCGCGCCCTCACAGCCAAGGAACGGGCCGGGCTAAAGACCTGGGCCGAAAAATACGTTGTTGGCGCCGCCTACTGTCTGCGGCATCGAATCAACGTCGGCGCTCCGTTGCCAACCTGACTTCGTGCGAGCCCCCCCGGCGCCTGCGCCACCGCGGGCGCGCTGCTGCCTCGAGGGGCAGGGGCCCGGCGAACGGCCGTTGAGTTCCGGGCCGAGGCGCTGCCTGGGCTTGGACGCAGACTTGATAACTTGACCAGCCGCTGTTAGCGTGCGCCTCTTTTGAGACATCACATGGACTACAAGGCAACGCTCAACCTGCCGAAGACGGACTTTCCGATGAAGGCGGACCTGGTGGCACGCGAGCCGCAACGGCTGGACCGCTGGCAGGCGGAGGACCTGTACGCGCGCCGCCAGGCCGCCCGCGCCGGCGCGCCGGAAAAATTCGTGCTGCACGACGGCCCGCCGTTCACGAACGGCGACGTCCACATCGGCACCGCCTTGAACAAGATTCTCAAGGACATCGTCGTCAAGTACCACTCGAGCCGCGGCCGCAACGCCCCCTACGTCCCCGGCTGGGATTGCCACGGCCTGCCGATCGAGTTCAAGGTCACCCAGGAGCTGCGCAAGGCCGGACAGGGGGAGGCCGGTCCGGCGGCGATCCGCCAGGCCTGCGCGGCCTACGCCCGCAAGTATCTCGAGCTCCAGACCCGCCAGTTCCAACGCCTGGGCGTCCTCGGCGACTGGCAGCATCCCTACGTCACCCTCGACCCGCATTACGAGGCCGACGAACTGCGCCTGTTCGCCGACCTG
>JAGWYX010000868.1 GCA_018969165.1 Verrucomicrobiota bacterium | reverse complement strand
TACGTCGCCAGTTGGAACGCCGGCGCCGAACGGCTCAAGGGCTACCAGGCCGGCGAGGTCGTCGGCCGGCACTTCGCCTGCTTCTATCCCGAGGACGCCCGCCGCCGGGGCCTGCCCGCCGAACAGTTGCAGATCGCCCGCTCCGCGGGCTACTACGAGGACGAAAGCTGGCGCATCCGCAAGGATGGCTCCCGTTTCCTGGCCAACGTCGTCATCACCGCCGTGCGCGATCAGACCGGCCGGTTGCGCGGCTTCTCGAAATTGACCCGCGACGTCACCGAACGCAAACGCGCCGAGGAACAATTGCGTGCCTCCGAAGAACGCTACCGAACCCTGGTCGAAACTGCCAAGGACGTCATCTTCAATCTCTCGGCCGACGGCCGGATTACGTCGCTGAACCGCGCCTTCGAGACCCTCACCGGCTGGCGACGGGCCCAGTGGATCGGCAAACCCTTCGCCCCGTTGCTGCATCCGGACGACCTGAAAGGCGCGGTGGCCCGGTTCCGCGCGATCCTCCAGGGAAAGACCCCGACGTTCCGCGAATACCGGATTCAGAAACGCAGCGGCGGCTACGTGGTCGGGGAGTTCACCATGACCCCGCAGCTCAAGGACGACAAACCCGTGGGGGTGTTTGGCATCGCCCGCGACATCACCCAGCGCAAGCTAGCCGAGGAAGCCCTGCGCCAGAGCGAGGAGCATTACCGGCAATTGTTCCAGGAAGCCTGCGTCATGCAGCAGCGCCTGCGCGATCTCTCCGATAAAATCCTCCACGCCCAGGAGGCCGAACGCAAACGCATCAGCCGCGAACTCCATGACGAGGTCGGCCAGGCCCTCACCGCCATCAACGTCAACCTGGCCATGCTCAAATCGGCGGCGGACTTGGACACCCGCCAGTGCCGGACCCGGATCGCCGAGACCCAGGCGCTGCTGGAACAATCCATGGAGACGGTCCACCGCTTCGCCCGCGAGTTGCGCCCGGCCATGCTCGACGACCTGGGGCTGATCCCCGCCCTGCGCTCTTACGCCAACAGCTTCGCCCAACGCACCGGCATCCAGGTCCGCTTCAAACTCGACCGCGTGGCCGAGGACTTGAATGGCGAACAGAAGACCGTGATCTTCCGGGTCACCCAGGAAAGCCTGACCAACGTCGCCAAGCACGCCCAGGCCAGCGCCGTGGACCTGCGCGTGCGGCGCGTCAAGAGTGGCGTCCGCCTGGAAGTTCAAGACAACGGCAAGGCCTTCGAAGTCGAACATCAGCTCTGTGCCAAAAAGAACAAGCGCCTGGGCCTGCTGGGCATGCAGGAACGCGTCCGCCTGGTCAACGGTGAGTTCACCATCCTGTCCCAGCCCAACCACGGCACCCTCGTCCGCGTGCAAATCCCGCTCAAACCCAATCTGCCGGCCGTTCCTCACCAGAAACGAGCCGCCCCGTTCCCGGCAAAACCGCCTCCTGTCCTGAACCCCAACTCAACCCCCTGAACCTTATGCATAAAATCACTGTCCTGCTCGCCGACGACCACACGGTGGTGCGCCAGGGACTTCGCGCCCTCCTGGCGGCGGAAGAAGACATCGACATCGTGGGGGAGGCCGACACCGGCCGCCAGGCCGTGCAATTGGTCAAGAAGCTCCTGCCCGATGTCGTGGTCATGGACATCGCCATGCCCATGCTCAACGGCCTGGAGGCGACCCGCCAAATCACCCGCGAAGTGCCCTCCGCCAAGGTGATCATCCTTTCTTCCTACAGCGACGATGAGTACGTCAATCAGCTCACCGAGGCCGGCGCCCTGGGTTACCTGATCAAGCAGACCGCGGCCAACGACCTGCTCAAGGCCATCCGCGAGGCCCACAAAGGCAACGCCTACTTCAGCCCCTCGATCTCGAAACGGCTCCTGGATAATTACCGCGAGTCCTTCCTGCGCGGCACCCCGCTCCGCAAGGCTGGCGAGCGGCTGACCTCCCGCGAACTGGAGGTCCTCCAGCTCATCGCCGAGGGCAAGGCCAACAAGCAGATCGCCGCCGAGCTGGCCATCAGCATCAAGACCGTCGAGAAACACCGCCAGCAGGTCATGAACAAACTCAATATCCACGACGTCGCCGGCCTGACCCGTTACGCCATCTCCAAGGGCATCATCGAACGCAACGCCGACCTCCAGGCCCTCTAACCGCCCCGCCATCCGCCCGACCACATCTCCCGGCATCGGCGCCCGCGCACGTCCCTGCCCCCCACCCGGCTGCCTCCCTCCCGCCAGCGTGGCTAATCTCCCAACGAGGCGCGCCTCAGACCTCATTTCCTCTTTTCCATTCATCCGCGATCCTTGTTTTCCTTCGTCCGTTTCCTCCGCGCGCCTCGCTCAGAGAGTCCTTGAGGCGGA
>JAGWYX010000867.1 GCA_018969165.1 Verrucomicrobiota bacterium | reverse complement strand
ACCCGCCCCGGGCCGGGGGCGGCGCTCCGGAGCCCGGGCGTCAACTCCGGCGCGAACGGCGCGCTCGGACCGCGAGTTGTCTGGGTGCGCAACGGTCCAGGCGCGCCTCGCCCGGAAAGTCCTTGACGCGAAAAACACAGACCGCGAAAGCGACGCCAAAACTCGAATTGATTACCGCACGGTTCACGGTTCAAGGACTCTAACGTCAGCCCTCCGGTGAATCAAAGAGAATGTGGCGGCGGTGGCTCCGGATCGACTCGCGGCGAAATCTGAGGTGCGCGGCAGTTACAGGCGGACGGGGATGTTCTGCCGAGCCAGGAACTGCTTGACCTCGCCCACGGTGAATTCGCCGAAGTGAAAAATACTGGCGGCCAGGACCGCGTCGGCCTTGCCCTCCAGCAAGACCTCCGCCAGGTGCTCCAGTTTGCCCGCCCCACCGCTGGCGACCACCGGGACATTCACCGATTCGCTGATGCGGCGCGTCAATTGGATGTCGTACCCCGCCTGGGTGCCGTCGGCATCGATGCTGTTGAGCACGATCTCCCCCGCGCCCAGCGCCACGGCGCGCTGCGCCCATGCGATCGCCTCCAGGCCCGTCGGTTTCCGGCCCCCGTGCGAAAAGACTTCCCAGCGGCCGGACGCCACCCGGCGCGCATCGATCGACACCACGATGCACTGGCTGCCGAATTTTTCCGCGCCGGCACGGATGATCTCCGGATCGGCCAACGCCGCCGAGTTGATGCTGATCTTGTCGGCGCCGGCCTTCAACATGGCGTGCATGTCCGCCACGGTCCGAATTCCGCCCCCGACCGTCAACGGCATGAAGCATTGGTCGGCGACTTGATGGATGACTTCGATCATCGTCGCGCGGCCCTGGGCGCTGGCGGTGATGTCGAAGAACACCATCTCATCAGCGCCCTGTTCGTTATAGCGGACGGCCAGACGCACGGGATCGCCGACATTGCGCAATTCACCCGCCTCGGCGCGGCCGAAGCGGATGCCGCGGGTCACCTGTCCGTCGTGGACATCCAGGCACGGAATGACTCGTTTGGCCAACACGACCTCAGGCATACCGCACGCCGCGCCCGAATCCAAGCCACATCCGACCCTTGGGCCTACCTCCCCAAGCCGGGGATTTGGCCCCAGCGCTGGCAACCGAACCTGCCCACCTGCCGGACAAGTGCCCAGCGAGGCGCGCCCCGCTCATCGAGTCCTTGAGGGAAGAACACAGACCGCGAAAGCGACGCCAAAATTTGATTTGAGCACAGCAGTCTTCACAATCCAAGGACTCTAGCCCACGCGGGCGGTGGCGCGTTTTCTGCTCCAGCTCTCCGGATGATGAATCACACCGCTCGACCCTGCACCCATCCAGCGCGCGCATACCGGCGAAGCCGAAACCGGAACGAGCGCGGTCAGAGTCTGCGACAGTGGTGGTGGCTCGGCTGTCTCGGTTGGCTGGGCTGCTGCTCCGGCGCGGACGCCGCCGTCCTGACGGTGACCACCACCAATAACGTCGCCCCACCCGCCGGCACACTCTCGCTGGCACAGGCCCTGAGCAACCTCCACGACGGCGACACCGTCCAGTTCGACATTCCCGGTATTGGCCCGTTCTACCTGGTGACACCGCTGACTGGATATCCGCTGATCACCAATCACCACGTCACCATCGACGGTTTCAGTCAACCAGGGGCGCTGCCGAACACCAACCCCATCCTGGCGCCCAACAACGCCCGGCTGCAAATCGTGCTGGATTCCCGCGCCGGCGGCCATACCCCGATGAACGTCCCCCTCCTCGACCCGAATGATGACCCGGGCTACGATCCCACCGGCGAAAGCGCCCTGCTCGGAGTCGTGGCCGGCACCAACTTTACCGCCCGCGGGCTGTGCTTCCTTGGCCCCGGGCCCAATGCCGGCGACGCGGTCACCGAGACCAACCTTTACTTCGTCGCCTTCGCACGCGGCGCCTCCGGCGGCCACATCAGCGGCTGCTGGATGGGGGTCGCCCCCGACGCAACGACCTTGGCCGGTTCCTGCGACGGCGTCGCCGGATTCGCCTACGGGCAGAAGGACGCCTCGGGTACCACCACCAACGTGCTCCTGATCGACGATGCCGTCATCGGCGTGGCCCCGCGGTCCACCAACGCCGTCGCGGAGTTCAACGTCATCGTCGAGGCGACCATCCCCGTCATCCTCGAAGGCAACCGCACCCGCATCGCCGGCAATTTTCTCTGCGTGCTGCCCGATGGCATGCACGACGACGACGTCGCCTTCAAGACCAATGTTTATGCCGTCGATTACCAATTCCAGGGCGCCATCCAAATCGGCCTGGGTGGGAACAATACCGTCATCGGCACCGACGGCGATGCCGTCAACGAC